>JANYFU010000005.1 GCA_025359665.1 Caulobacteraceae bacterium | reverse complement strand
TTCATCTTCTGGAACATCGCCGAGGCGCGGCGGGCGTCGATCAGCGCGATCTCCTGGGGCGTGGAGACGATCACCACGCCATCGACATGCAGCTTCTGGACCAGCGTCAGGTGGATATCGCCGGTGCCGGGGGGCATGTCGACCACCAGCACGTCGAGCGGGTCGTCGTCGGTGGCCCAGCGGACGTCCTCGATCATCTGGCGCATGGCCGAGGAGGCCATCGGGCCGCGCCAGATCATCGGCGAGCCCTCGTCGACCAGGAAACCCATCGACATCACCTTCACCCCCCAGGCGTTGAGCGGGTTGAGCTTGCCGTCCTCGAACACCGGCGATTCGTCCAGGCCGAGCATCTTCGGGGCCGAGGGGCCATAGATATCGGCGTCCAGCAGGCCGGTGTTCAGGCCAAGCCGGGCGAAGGCGCAGGCCAGGTTGACCGAGACGGTGGATTTGCCCACCCCGCCCTTGCCACTGGCCACGGCGATCACCCGGTGGACATTGGGCAGCCGGTCTCCAGGGGGCAGGCCCCTGGTGTCGGCCTTGGGATCGGGGGTGACCGAAGCGCCGCGGCGCACGCGGTTGACGCCCGGCGCGGCGGGAGCGGCGGCGGTGGTCAGCACCACCTGGGCCTTGGCGACGCCGCCGATCGACAGCAGAGCCTTTTCCGCGGCCTCGCGCACGGGTGCATAGAGGGCCGCCTCCGAGGCCGGAACCTCAAGCATGAAGCCGGCCTTGCCATCCCCGATGGTCAGGCCCTGGACCAGGCCGGCGCTGGAAAGGCCCTTTCCGGACTTGGGATCGACCACCCGTTCAAGGGCGGCGAGGATCGAGGTTCGTGAAGGCTGAATGGTCGGGTTCATCGCTTGTGGTTGCTTTGCGGCTTCGGGTCTCTCATATCCGGTCCTGGGAGCCGCTTTACAACCGGCGCGCCCGTTGTTTGACGCAGGCGCGCGCCAGACCCCGGAGTTAGGCCCCGAGAGTCAGGCCCCGAAAGAAAGAGACGATCCCGCTCATCATGCCGTGGAACGACAACGCCAATCCGGGCCCCTGGGGCACGCCGCCATCGGGGGACGATGGCAAGAAGAAGACCGAAACCCCGCCGCCCCGTCCAGGCGGCCCACGCCGCCCGACCCCGCCGCCGACCGGCGGCCCTGATTTCGAGGCCCTGATCAAACAGGCCACTGATCGGATCGGCGGCTTTTTCCGCGGCGCTGGTGGGCAGATCCCCCGGGCGCCGGTGTTCTGGGGTATCGGGGCCCTGGCCGTGCTCGCCTGGATCCTGACCGGCCTCTATATCGTCCAGGCCAACCAGGCGGCGGTGATCACCCGGTTCGGCGGCTATGACCGCTCGGTGGGTCCGGGGCTGCATTTCCACCTGCCCGTGCCGATCGAGAAGGCCGAACTGGTCTCGGTGACCAATCAGAACAAGACGGTGATCGGCGGCACGGCAGGGGCCGCGGCGCCCGACCAGAGCCTGATGCTGACTGGCGACGAGAACATCGTCGATCTCTCGTTTACGGTTCAGTGGCACGTATCAGACGCGGCGCAGTATCTGTTCAAGGTGCGCGAGCCCGACGACACGGTGGCCGCCGTCGCCGAGAGCGCGATGCGCGAGGTGGTGGGGCGCAGCGCCCTGAAATCGATCCTGACCAACGGCCGGGGCGACGTGCAGAGCCAGACCGCGATCCTGATGCAGAAGATCCTCGATCGCTATCAGGCCGGGATCAACATCGACGCGGTGCAGATCCAGAACGCCAATCCGCCCCAGGAGGTGGTGCCCGCCTATCAGGACATCGCCCGGGCGGGCCAGGACGCCCAGTCGGCGATCAACGACGCCAACACCTATCGCAACCGCGTGGTCAACGAGGCCAAGGGCGAGGCGGCCAAGATCACCCAGGCCGCCGAGGGCTATAAGGTGCAGGTGGTGCGCGAGGCCCAGGGCCAGGCGGCCCGGTTCGACCAACTCTACGCCCAATATCGCAAGGCCCCGGCGGTGACCCGCCAGCGGCTGTATCTGGAGACCATGGAGCTGGTGCTTAGCAACAACCGTAAGGTGGTGATCGACGCCAAGGGCTCGACCGCGCCGATCATTCTGCCCCCCGACGTGTTCCGCGCCACCCAGCCCGCAGCCGCCCCCGCTGCCGCCCCTCAACCGCCGCCGGCCCCGGCCGCCGCCCAACAACCGGACCCGAATTCGCGATGAACCGCCGTCTCCTTATCCTGATCGGCCTGGTCCTGGTTCTGGGCGTCGTGGCCGCCAACACCTTCTTCATCGTCGATCAGCGCCAGCAGGTGGTGGTGGTGAACCTGGGTGAGCCGGTGCGGGTGATCAATCCGCCCGGCGGCGCCGACCATCCGGGCCTGTATATGAAGACGCCGTTCACCGAGGAGCTGGTGACGCTCGACAAACGCAACCAGCCGATCGAGGCGCACCAGGAAGAGGTTATCTCGGCCGACCAGCAACGGCTGGTAGTCGACGCCTTCGTCCGCTACCGCATCGCCAATCCGCTGCAGTACTACCGGACGCTGCGCAGCGAGGCCAACGCCAGCACCCTGATCGAACCGCTGATCAACTCGTCGCTGAGGCAGGTGCTGGGCGCCGCGACGGCCAGCGACATCATTTCCGGGCGCCGCGACGCGCTGATGGCCGAGACCCTGGCCGACGTCCGCACCCGGGCCGCCAAGTCCAACTTCGGCATCGACGTGATCGACCTGCGGATCAAGCGCGCCGACCTGCCGGCAGCCAACCAGGAGGCGGTTTACGCGCGGATGAAATCCAACCTGCAGCAGCAGGCGGCCCAGATTCGCGCCGTGGGCGAGCAGAACCGCCG
>JANYFU010000624.1 GCA_025359665.1 Caulobacteraceae bacterium | reverse complement strand
CCTGCTGGTTCACGGCGCCACCTCGGGCATCGGCGTGGCCGCCATCCAGATGGGCAAGGCCGCCGGCGCCCGCGTCATCGCCACCGCCCGGGGCAAGGACAAGGCCGCCGAAGCCCTGACCCTGGGCGCCGACATCGCCGTTGACGCCTCTTCCGAGGATTTCGAGGCGGTGGCCCGCGCCGCTCGCGGCGTCGACGTGATCCTCGACATGGTGGCAGGTCCCTATTTCCCCAAGAACCTCGAGGCGCTGAATGTCGGGGGCCGCCTGGTGCATATCGCCACCCTGGCCGGCGGGACGGTCGAACTGCCGATCATGAAGCTCATGCAAAAGCGCCTGGTGATCACCGGCTCGACCCTGCGGCCCCGCGACGCCAACGAAAAGGCCCGGCTGACCGCCGAGGTCGAGCGCGTGGTCTGGCCCTGGATCGCCTCGGGCGCGGTGAAGCCGATCGTCGACAAGGTGTTCCCCCTGGCCGAAGCGGCGGCGGCCCACGCCTATCTGGAAGCCGGCGCGCACGTGGGCAAGGTGATGCTGGCGGTGTGAGGCCGTTGGCCTCAAGCGGGAGGGAAGGCACGGCTGCCGGATCGGCGACGCTTGCCTGATCGGCATCGGCGCCACCATCATGGACGGCGCGGAGATCGGGGCCGGCTCGATCGTCGCACGCGGCGCAGCCAGAATACGGCCACCAATGCCGCCAGGCTGGCGAGCCCGGTCGCCAGGGGAACCCGCTGGTCAGGGATGAAGGCCATGGCGGCCAGGATTCCTACCATCGCCACAATCGCCACGATGGTCAGCCAGGGAAACAGCCACATCCGCACCACCAGGCGCTCGGGAGTCTCGCGCTCGAGTTTGCGGCGCAGCAGCAGCTCGGAGAGCGCGATCAGCAGATAGACGAACAGCGCCACCGTGCCGTTCGACTTCACCAGAAACGGGAAGACCGCGTCTGGTGAGATATACGACATCATCACCGCGATGAAACCGACCACCGTGCCGGCCAGGATTGCGCGCACCGGCGTCCCCTCGCGGTTCACTCGCGCCAGCGTCTGTGGCGCGTCACCGTGGCGCGTCAGCGCCAGCAGCATCCGCGACGAGACATAGAGGCCGGAATTGAGCGCCGACAGCACGGCCGTCAGGATGACGGCGTTCATGATGTGCGTGGCCGCCGGTATCCCGATGGCGGCCAGCGCGCTGACATAGGGCGTCGCGATGGTCGGCGAATTCCAGGGGACGATCGCCACCACCAGCACGATCGAGCCGATGTAGAACACCAGGACACGGGTGATCACCGATGTCGTGGCGCGCGCGATCGCCGCCGCCGGCTCGGCCGATTCCGCGGCGGCGATGGTGACGATCTCCGCTCCAAAATAGAAGCCGGTGGCGGCGACGGCGCCGGTGAAGATCGGCAGGAGGCCGCGCGGCGCAAATCCGCCGTGGGCGGTGAGGTTGGCCAGATGTGGGCCCGTGCCGAACCACAGGCCGGCCACATAGAGGGTCCCCAAGGCCAGGAAGATCACGATCGCGCCCACCTTGATCGAGGCGAACCAGAACTCGAACTCGCCGTAGGTGCGGACGGATCTCAGATTGGTGGCCGTCATGATCACCAGCAGGGCGAGCGCCAGCAGCCATTGCGAGAACTGGGGAAACCAGAACCGGATCAGATCGGCGCCGGCGATCGCCTCGAACGCCACCACGCCCACCCAGAAATACCAGTACATCCAGCCGGTGACGAACCCCGCCAGATCGCCCATCGCCAGGCGCGAATATTCGTAGAACGACCCCGCCGCGGGCAGGGCCGTCGCCAGCTCGCCCAGCATGCGGATCACCAGCACCACCAGCAGGCCGGTGAACAGGAACGAGAGGCTGGCCGCCGGTCCGGCGGACTGGATCACCACCCGGCTGCCGACGAACAGTCCCGCGCCGATCACGCCCCCCAGCGCGATCATGGTCATGTGGCGGCGCTTCAGGCTCTGGCGCAGCCGCGGGTCACCAAGCGTCTCGTCGATCATCGCGAAGTCCCCCGGCTGCGTTGCGCCACCTTAGCCGTTAAAAATCCCGATGGGCGGGATACCTTTTTGGTGGCCGATCTAGCGCGTGAACTTGGCATAGACAGTAAAGCGGCGCGAAATCGGCTGCGGCGCCGGTTCGGAACGTTAGATCAGCACGAGGCGGTTAGGTGGTGCTTCCCGATCTCACTCCGGGATGAGGTTGCTCGAATCATCCGCTGAACATCCGCAACCCGACCACAGCGGACACTCGCGAACGCCTGATGGCGTGACTTTTAGGAAGACCGGCGAGCGCAACCGTGCCAGCGCGACCAGGCCAGCGCAAGCCAACTTAACTTGATTTGCCAGAGCCTCCACCCCAGGCGATCCAGCGCCCTCTCAACAGGAGGAGGGGTCCATGGCCTCGCGCACACCGGCTGACGCGGCTACGGATATCTCGAAGACCAGCCCCGAGACTCAGGCGGCGGCCTTTCGCGGTCAGGATCAGGTCTGGCCGGTGCGCGCCATCCGGCGCGGCGCGGTGGCGCGGCCGCTCCCACAGCACGCCCGTTCGCTCGCGGACCTGACCTTCGAGGCGGCCGGCGCCCGCCTGAGCGTCGGCGACTACATGGACCGCCGCCACACGGCCGGGCTGCTCCTCCTGAAGCACGGCGAGGTCGCGCTGGAGCGCTATGGCATGGGCGCCGGCTCACAGAGCCTCTGGACGAGCTTCGCGACGGCGATTGCGATAACCTCGACATTGGTCGGCGCGGCGCTCCACGATGGCGCGATCGACAGCCTGGACGATGATTGCGACCTCTATCTGCCCGGGTTGCTTGGCTCGGCCTACGAAGGGGTCACTATCCGCAACCTCCTGCGGATGTGCTCGGGCGTGGCCTGGCGAGAGGAGAACATTGGCAACGGACGCTCCGACATCGGGCGCCTGGGCCGGGCCATGGCGAGCCTGCGACCAGGCTCCATCCTGGACCTCGCGTGCACTTTGCCGCGGGTTCACACGCCAGGCGCCGTCTTCAACTATTCGACGGTCGACAGCTGTGTGCTCGGGGCGCTGGTCGCGGCCGCCAGCGGCAGGCCTCTGGCTGACTATTGCGCCGAGACGATCTGGGACCCGGCCGGCATGGAGGCCGATGGACATTGGCAGCTGGAGTGCGAGGGCGGCCTGGAGCTGGGCGGGCTGGGCGTCAGCGCCTGCTTGCGCGACGTCGGTCGCTTTGGCCAGCTGGTGCTGGAGGACGGCGAAGCGTTCAGCGGCCGACGGGTTTTGCCGCCCGGCTGGCGTGATCTCGCCGGCCAGCCCGACAGCGCGGCCACAGCCTTCGGCTGTCTCATGCCCGGTTCCCCGGCGGGATACGGCTACCATTGGTGGGCCGTCCCGCCGCTGCCCGGCGGCGTCAACAACGGCGCCTTTTCCGCCAACGGGGCCTTCGGCCAGCGTATCCTGGTCAATCCGGCCGAACAGGTGGTCGTCGCCATTCAAAGCGCGTGGCTCCAGCCGCATGACAGCGACGCCGATGCGGAGACCGTCGCGCTGATCCGAGCCGCGGTGCGCGGCTTGCGGTGAGTCGTCCAATGACATAAATTGCGCATTAACTGTTATATTGAGTGTCGAAGACCATTGGGAGGCGATCATGAACGTGTCGATCGGCGAACGCTGGGAACGCTTCGTGGAGGAGACGCTCCACGCGGGTCGCTATGGGTCCGCCAGCGAGGTCGTGCGCGAAGGATTGCGGCTCGTTGAGGAACGCGAGGCGAAGCTGCGAGCGCTCCGGGACACGCTGCGCTCATCCATCGACGCAGGCGGCGAGACGACCGACCAACGCATCGACGCGGCGCTCGACGCTCGGACGTCCGACCTGAGGTCGACGGGCATTGGTGAGTGAGACGCGCGACCTTTCTCGCATCCATCGAGGGGGATCTCGTCGACATCTTCACCCACATCGCCGAAGCCAGCGGCAGCCTGTCGCTCGCGCGGGCCTATGTACGGCGGCTGCGGGCGCGCTGCCATCACCTCGCCGGCCTCCCGGGCCAGATGGGTCGGGCTCGTCCGGAACTCGTCGAGGGTGTTCGAAGCGCGGTTTTCGGCAACCACGCGATCTTCTTCCGATATGTTGGCGGACGAGGGACATCATGATCAACAGCGGCGTGGGCGTGATTGACAGGCTGATCTCGCCTGTTGCCGATATCATGCGCCGGTCGGCGGACATGGCGATATTGCCTCGCTATCGGTCGCTGCAAACTCATGAAGTCAGTGAGAAGTCGGCGAGCGATTTCGTCACGATCGCGGATCGGGAAAGTGAAGCGCTTCTGGCGGAGGGGCTCGCCCGGCTGCTGCCTGAAGCCGCTATCGTTGGCGAGGAAGCCGCCCACTCGGATCCGGCCGTGTTGGACAGATTGGGCGACGCGTTATGCTGGATCATCGATCCGCTCGATGGGACGAATAATTTCGCGGCGGGCAAACCGCCGTTCGGCATTCTCGTGGCGCTGGCCGAGAGGGGCGAGACGATCGCGGGCTGGATCTACGACCCGCTCACGGGCCGATGTTGCCACGCCCAGCGCGGCGGAGGCGCATTCGTTGGTGGCGAGCGGGTTCACTCCGTCGGAACCGGGCAAGCCAGGCCGGTGGTCGCCATAGCGCTAGAACTCGTCGATCCGAGTCGAATCGAATCGACGAAAAAGCTCTTCGAACAGCATTTCTCGACCGTGGCCAATCCGCGATGCGCCGCGGAACAGTATGCCAGGATCGGCCTCGGCCAGAACGACATCGCCTTCTTCAATCGCACCTTCGCGTGGGACCATGCCGCCGGCGTGCTCTTCGTCAACGAGGCAGGCGGCAAGGTCGCCCGCTATGACGGCTCACCCTACCGCGTGAACGACGACAAGGTAGG
>JANYFU010000525.1 GCA_025359665.1 Caulobacteraceae bacterium | reverse complement strand
CCCCTCATCGACCAAATCAGGGGCCTCTCATTTCCCTCCCCTCCGCCGCAAACAGGCTATAATTGATTGTCCCAGGGGCTTTCGGGCCTGGGCTCAGCTTAAGGCTGCCTCGCGCCCGACCTGCGCGAGGGGCACTCACCTACCCAGCCACCGCGAAACACCCGCCAACGAACGCTCAACGCCCGCCAAAGAGACAATTCGCGGACAACCCTCCCCACACATTCGCCACGCAGAGACGCAAAAGCAGACTCTACGACATGAACGGCCCCGCGAAGGCGTTGATGGTCAACGGACCGTCAGATAGCACGCAAGGCATTGGCCCGACTCATCATCAGGTAAGATGTTTGGTGGTCACGCATACTTTTAAGCGGCTCGATTTCACGGCGGAGACAGTTCGGGGGCATTGGCCGATGCTGCTGCCGGGGATCACTACTTGATGTTGGCGTTGCCCGCTGCGACCATCCGCATTTTCAATGGTCCCCAGGTCGGCAAGTGCTACACATAGATACACAATCGCGCACCACACTTGCTCAAAAAAGCAGTCTCGATCCAATTATTTCAATAGGTTACGGAACACCAAAATGAGGCTCACACTCTCCTGTCGAGTGCGCCATCCCAATAATCGCCGAGCTGCTCCACAAATCGATGTCGAGAACGCATCGATCCCGGGCAGGAGGCCTTATTGAAGCCAACCGTGCACAAGGCGTCGATTCGGCGCCTTGTTGAACGCTGCGTTACGCATGGAGGCGACTCGGGGCCATATGCAAACCTCGCGGCCCAGTCGCCTCCCGGAACAATTCAGCGTCCCGCGGATTATCGTCACGAACCCTCGTTCGCCGGAACCTGTCCAATGACCCTTAAAATTCTCGGACTCCTCGTCCTTCCCCTGATGTTGGTGGCCTGTGGCACCACCTCGCGAACCGTGGTGGTGACGCCGCAAGCCGGACAGACGGTGGTGGTCACCCCGCCTTCGAACTGACGGCCTGCGGCAGGGTCAGGTCTCCCGCCAGCATCATCGCGATCGTCTGGCCGACAAAGCGGCGCAGCACGCGATGTGATCCCTCGCTCCAGATTTCGCGGTTGATCAGCAGGCCCTGCAGAGCGGCGTTGCAGTAGTCCATCGCCAGGGCATAGGCCTCCGGCAGGTTGGCCCACTCGGGGAAGGCTCTGATCACCTCGGCCAGCTCGGTCTGATCATAGCGCCGGGCTTTGGGCAGGAAAATCTCGGCCAGTTCGGGATCGGTGCGCGCCGCCACCGCCAGTTCCAGATAGGCGCCGAACTCCCGGGTCAGCAGACTCTCCCAGAAAATCTCGATGCCGGCCATTTCCGCGATACGATCGGAATCCTTCAGGGCGCGCACACCGTGCAGGAAAAGCTCCATGCGTTTATAGACCGTGTAGTCGATCACCGCGGCGATCAGGTCCTGTTTGGTGGCGTAGTGGTGCAGCATCGCCCCGCGGGAGATGCCAGCCTTTTCGGCGATCAGCTGGGTGGTGGTCCGTCCATAGCCGTGCGTCTGCAGGCAATCGACGGCCGCGTCCAGGATAGTGACGCGGGTCTGGATGCTCTTGCGCTGCTGCCAGCTTTGCCCTTCGGAGACTAGGTTTTCCGGCTCAAGCTGGGCCAGAACCCGGATGCTGATTTCGTCCATAGTCATTCCTAAACATCCCTTCCTCGGCTGAGCGAGTCCCCGAGCGTTTTTTCAGGGTCGAGAGCGTCGCGCGGCTAGACGAAAGGCGCCATTGCCTATAATCGAACAATAACAAACAATCTTGCCGGTTTTCAGCCGCGCCAGCAATTCAGGGAGCAATCGTCATGGATCTCGGTCTCAAGGGGCTCAAGGCCGTCCTCGCCGGCGCGAGCAAGGGAATCGGGCGCGCCACGGCCGAGGCGCTCGCGGCGGAGGGCTGTGACGTGGCGATGTGCGCCCGCGGTCAGGACGGGGTGGACGCAACGGTGGCCTCGCTGAGCGCCAAGGGCGTGAAGGCGTTCGGCCAGGCGGTCGATATGGCCGACGCCGCGGCCTATGGCGCGTGGGTCAAGAGCGCCGCTGAAAGTCTGGGTGGTTGCGATATCTTCATTTCGTTCGCCTCCGCCGGCGGCGGACCGGCCAGCGAAGAAACCTGGAAGAAGGTCTTCGACCTCGATCTGCTGGCCACCTTCCGCGGTGTTCAGGCGGCCCTGCCGTTCCTGGAAAAGTCTGCTCACGGCTCGATCATCGCGGTCTCGTCCACCGCGGCGCTTGAGGATTTCTTTGGACCGCAGGCCTACAACGCCATCAAGGCGGCCGTGATCAACTACGCCTCGGCCCTCAGCCAACAGCTTGCCCCCAAGGGCATCCGGGTCAACACCGTGTCGCCGGGACCGGTGTTCATCGACGGCGGGTCGTGGGACATGATCAAGACCCACATGACCGCGCTCTACGACCAGACGGTCAAGGCCGTGCCGATGGGCCGCCTGGGCACCGGAGAAGAAGTCGCCAAGGCGATCGCCTTCATGGCTTCGCCGGCCTGTCCGTTCATGACCGGAACCAATGTCGTCATCGACGGCGGCGTGACCAAGCGCGTTCAGTACTAGGTCCCGGCGGTGAGCGAGCCCGTGCGTAAGCGCCTGAACGCCGTATTGATCGCCGGCGGTAAATATCACGACATCGACTATGCCCGGCTGGAGCTTCTGAAGCTTCTGGCTGGCGATGATCGCGTGCGGGTTCGGGTGTTCGAGGACTATTCGAACCTGGAAGCGATCAAGGCGGCGGACTTCCTGGTGACCTATACCTGCGACGTCATGCCCCGGCTGGACGAACAGGAAGCCCTGCGCGCCTGGCTGGAGGCGGGTGGACGCTGGTACGCGCTGCACGGGACCAATTCGATCCTGCGTTTCCTGGCCAACGGGGTCGATAGTCCGCGCTGGGCTCCACATTTCATGGAAACGCTTGGCTCGCAATTTATCGCCCATCCGCCGATCGCGCCTTACACGGTCACCGTCGCCGACCCGGATCATCCTCTGGTCCAGGGCGTCGAGCCGTTCCAGGCCGAGGACGAGCTTTACCTGTCCGACCTTCATGGCGAGCGTCACGTGCTGCTGGAGACCGAATTCGAGGGCGAGGCGCCTGGTTTCATCGAGCACATCTGGCCCAAGGCTAAGTATCCGGTGTTCTACCTGCACCCTGTCGGCGCCGGCGAGGTGCTCTACCTCACGCTCGGTCATTGCCGCGGCCACTATGACATGCTGCCACTGATGGAATTCTACCCGGTTCCGGAAAAGGGCTCGTGGGCCCTGCCGGTGTTTCACGACCTTCTGGCGCGGGGCGTGGAGTGGGCGAAGCAACCGGCGCTGGCAAAGGCGAACGCGGCATGAGCGTCTATCTGATCGCCACCATAGAGGTGAAGGCTGGCGCCATGCCGCGATTCATGTCGGCGATCGCCGAAATGATCCCGATCCTGGAAGGCGTGGGCTGGAAGCTGGCCAGCGCCTATACGTTGCGCACCGGGCAGCTGGGCACCGTGATCGACATCTGGGAAATGGCCGACTTCAACGCGATGAACGTCGGCATGGTGGCCGTCGCGATGAGCCCCCGTTTCCCTGAGATCCAGGCTAGCCTTCAGGAAACGATCGCCAAGGAAACCCTGGTTCTGGCCGACAAGCTGGAATACCCGGCGGCGTAGACTGGCGATACGTCTCAGCCGGCTGGCGGACGAGGCTTGTTGGTCAGGCGCCACTCCTGGCGCGCCGCCCATTGCGCCATGCTCTCCATCTCGACCGGAATCCGTTCGAGGACCGGCCCCATGTCCACCTTGAACGGCTTCAGCGGGCTGTTGTTGTTGAACTCATAAAAGGCGGCGATCGAGGGTTCGATTACCGCGCGCTCGGCGTCGCCCATTTCGTCGCCATAGGCGTCGGCCAAGTGTTTGCCGAACTGCTTGGGCGTACTGGGATCGTATTTGACCTCGCGGCCCGCGGCCTTGGACAACAGCTTCGCCACCTGCGGCGGCTTGAGGATTTCCGGGCCGCCGATATTGAGCCAGGCGCCCTCCAGATCGGGGCGATCAATGGCCGCGATCATGAATTTGGCCACGTCGTCAAGGCTGATCCAGCTGCACTCCAGGTCGGGCTTGTGCGGATAGACATAGCGGCCCTCATTGATGATGAACGGGAAGGCCCAGTTGGTCAGCAGGTTGTCCATGAACAGCACTGAGCCAAACACCGTGGCCGGTGCGCCGGTGCGCCAGAGGGCATTGATGCCGGCGGTGTTGCCTCCGTAGGTGAAGGGATCACCCGCCTTGTCCGGAATCCAGCTGGAAGTGTTCCATACCACCCGCTTGAGCCTGGCGCGGTAGGCCGCCCGGCCGATGGTGGCCACGCCTTGAACGCGGTCCACGCGGGCGCGTAGCGGATGGGTGTAGAAGGCCGCGTCGGCTCCTTCCATGGCCGCCACTACCGAATCTTCATCGTAGATGTCGGCGGCGCGGACTTCGATCTGGCCGAAATCCTCGCCATAGAACGGGTCGGCTCGCCGCGAGATCGCCCGCACCTCATGCCCCGCCGCCTTCAGCTGCCTCACCTGCGCCAATCCCTGCCGGCCACTCGCGCCGAACACCGCCACCAACGCCATGTCGTCTCTCCCTACAGAGTTGTTTTTTAAGTTTTTCTATTCCGCCGCCACCAGGACCGGCCGCAGGGCCACCACGGCGAGGCCCAGGCCCGACAGCACCACCATGGCCAAGACCAGATAGGCATCCTTGAACGGACCGATGCCGCCAGAACCGGCGAGACCCAGAACCGAAAGGGCCATGGTCGCTCCGAGCGGCACGCCGATCTGCTGGGCGGTGAACAGCACCGCCGAGGCCGCCCCCTGCTGGGCGGGGGGAATGTCGGAGGTGGCGTCGGCCATCAGGGCCATGAAGGCGGTGGTGCCGCCCAGGCCGGTGACCACCGAACCAAGCGCGATAGCCAGCCAATAGTTGGGCTCCTGGCTGAGCAACGCCAGCAGGGCGACGCCCAGAGCATAGAGACTGAAGGCGCCGAATACGATCATGCGATGCGAGAACCGGGCCATGAGCGGGACCACCAATTGACCCGACAGCATGACGGCGGCGGCATAGGGCATCATGCCGAGGCCCGACTGCATCGCCGACATCTTCAGGCCGGTCTGCATATAGATGCTGAGGAGCACGAAGACGCCGCCAACCCCCGCCAGATGCAGCAGCAGGATGACATTGGCGGTGGTGAAATTGCGTCGGCCGAACATCGACAACGGCGCCAGCGGCGCCCTGGCGCGGCCTTCGGCCAGGAAGAACAGCACGAAGGCGACCAGGCCTCCTGCCAACAGCCCGAGCGGGCGCGGCGCCGTCCAGCCCTCGCGACCCATCGCCGAAACGCCCATCAGCACTAGGGCCATTCCGACCATGATCAGGGCGGCGCCCAACCAGTCTATGCCGCGATCGCGGGCGGCATGGGGGGCGGGTTTCGGCACCGCCTTGAGGGTGATGGCGATGGCCAGAACAGCGATCGGTGGATTGAGCAGGAACACCGCGCGCCATCCCAGATGGGTGGTCAACACGCCGCCGATCAACAGGCCGATCACCAGGGACAGCCCCTGCATGATCCCGAACACGCCCATCGCCTGCCGGCGGGGCGCGCCCTCGGGCACCAGAGTGTTGATCAGCGAGAAGTTGGCGGGCCCTAGGATCGCCACGCCAAGCCCCTGCAGGGCGCGCGCGGCGATCAGCGGCGCCAGGTCGGGCGACAGGGCGGAGCCCAGCGATCCGATGGCGAACAGGGAAAGGCCGGTGAGGAGACACAGTCTTTGGCCGAGGATGTCGGCGGCCCGCCCGGCGAGGATCAGGAACCCGCCGCCAGTGAGAGCGGCGGCCGAGATCACCCAGGAGAGCGACTCCGGCGGAATGCGCAGCTGGCGGCCAATCGAGGGCAGCGCCACGGCGACGATGGAAAAATCGGTGGTGACGATCAGCTGGGTCAAGCCCACCAGGAAGATCACCAGGCGATAGTCATATCCCTCTCGCGCCATGGTGGGACCCCTTTCCATCGTTCTATTCGGCAGCCAGGGCCAAGCCGAGATGCGCGAGCCTGGGATCGTTGGGGTGAACCCATTCGGGGCCGATCACCGGCGCCACCCGCAGTTCGGGTGGTATCAGATCGGGGCCGATCAGGGCGTCGGCCGCCTGGTTCCACCAATAGATCCGCGCCTCCTGATAGCTGAGCGGCACCGACTTGAAGCCGTAGGATTCATGGGATTTCTGGATCCAGGCGCCAAAGGCGGTGTCCTCTTCGAGAACCGCGTTGAACCCCTCGACCACCGCGCTCCACCCCTCGGGCTTTTCGGCGCCGCCCCAGTCGGGTCCGAACCACCAGACCTCCATGCGCGCCCGGTCGATGCCGTCGGGCCAGAACACCAGCATCGGAAAGGCGCCCGGGTTCAGGGGCGAGACGATATTGGGAAAGACGCCATAGGACTGGGTGCAGGTCCGCGCGATCTCGCCCACCGTCGGCGTGTCCATCTGGGCGGGGCCGCGCCGTCGTTCCCCCGCGTCCGCATTCGGGTTGGGCGCGATCATCCGGCCGTGGCCGTTGGGATAGAAGCTGTTCACATTGCGCCGGTCATCGAGGATCAAGGCGACCGAACCCGGGTGGATGCTCTTGACATGATAGACCTCGGTGTTGGCCTCCATGGCCACCTTCCAGTTGGATTTGAGATCCCAGATGTAGTGGTCGATCAGACGAAGTTTATCGAACCGGAATTCAGCCCATTCCTCGGCGACCGGCCC
>JANYFU010000515.1 GCA_025359665.1 Caulobacteraceae bacterium | reverse complement strand
CGGTTGGGCACCAGACCCGCGAAGCTGGCCGTGAAGCCGATATGGCCGCCCTCGCCCCTGGCGATCATGCCGGGCAGGAAGGCTTCCACGCCGTGGATCGGACCCCATAGATTGACCCGCAGCGACCAGTCCCAGTCCTGGTGCGACTGGCTCTGAACCGGCCCGAAGGTCGCCACTCCGGCGTTGTTGAGCAGAATGTCGGTGCGGCCGAACGCCTGGTCGGCCCGATCCGCGAGCGCCTGCACCGAACCCCGGTCGCCGACGTCGGTAACCACCCCGATCACTTCGGGGCCGCCGCCAAGCTCCGCGACCGCCCTGTCCAGGGCCCCGGCCTCGATATCGGCCAACACCAGCCTTGCGCCCTCGCGCCGCAGCGCCCGGGCGACGGCCAGGCCGATGCCGCTGGCGCCGCCGGTGATCACCGCGACCTTGCCGGCGAAGCTGTCCATGCCGCCTTCCACCCGCGTGGCCATCAGGCGAACTCACCGCCGAGGCGTTCGCCGTGGAGTTCAATCGCCCGAACCTCCTCGCGGACGAATTTGTCGATACCGTCGGTCTCGAGCTGGAACGCGGGGTCGGTCTCGAATTCCCAGGCCATGTGGAAGGCTCCTACGCCATGATCGTCATCGGGTTCATCTGAACCCATACAATCGACCTACACCCAGACCCGGGCGACGTGGCGCGGATTCCCATCGAGTCGACCATCGGAGTCGGATCATCACCCGAGCGCGAAGCCAATCTGCCGATGGAGATGGCCGGACCGGTGACCAGCGGAGGAAAACGACCCGGTTGCGGACCCTGGCTTTCGGGCCCTTGATAGCCGGGTGAACCGGGCTGAAAACGGGTGAAGCCATGCCAGAGACGCATATCGGTAGAATCGGGGAGGCTTCTCCACGGACTTTCGCGCCCGTCCACCATCCCGAGTGGTTCGAGGGCCAGCACGAGCAGAGGTTGGCGCGGGTGCTGGGCGTGACGCAGTTCGGCGTGAACCACCTTACCCTGGAGCCCGGCGCCTATTTGGCGCTCCGCCACTGGCACCAGCAAGAGGACGAGTTCGTCTTTATGCTTGAGGGCGAACGAGTGCTGATCGACGACAATGGCGAGCATACGCTGACCGCCGGGATGTACGCCGCTTTCCCGGCCGGCGAGGCCAATGCCCACCACCTCTGCAACCGCGCCGCCGCGCCCGCGCGCCTGCTGTCGATCGACACACGCCACCGGGCGGCGGAGGTCATCCACTACCCCGACGACGACCTCAGCTTCGACGGCCCGCTGATGAGAGACGAGAAGGGCGACCGGATCAGAACGTAAACTTCGCCCAGGCCGTCTTGCACTGGTGCTCGGTCGTGAAGTCGGTGGCGGGCATGCCTTTGACGCCACCGCCGCTGGCGACGTTCAGCGACTGGACAGTTCCGGTCTTGAACGACGGCCACTTCGGCACGCCGGGGCCGTTCGGATCGCCGGCGCGGGCGAAGTTGGTCCAGTAGGTCGCCATGGTCTCCGCCAGAGCCTTGCGCTCGTCGTCGCGCAGGTCGGCCATGTTGAAGAGGTAGGGCAGCTCCGAGGCGTGGCCCGGTCCCTGCGGCACGCTCAGCACGTATTTGCCGCCGATATTGCCGAGGATCAGCGGCGCGGTGCGGTCGCGGAACTCGTACATCCACACCCGGCCGCCCTGGGCGCCGATCCGGCCAGAGACGTTGGCGCCGTTGCACGAGAAGGCGCTGTCGGTGCCGGCGGCGGCGCTGGCGAGGCTGGGCTGAAGCGCCACGTCCGAACCGTATTTGGCCAGCGGATAGTATTTTTCAGTCAGGTCACTGGCTGAAACACCCGATTGAACGGCCAGGACGGCCGCGCCTGCGGCGTGGGCCTGTGGCGTCATCAGGAACGACCTGTCGGCCGGGTCCAGATTCGGCGGCTTGGCGGTCATCCGGGCGATCAGTTCCCCGATGGCGACGAACAGCAGGTTCTCATCCTCGTTGGAGCCGTTGATCACCGCGGCCTTGTTGTTGGCGCCGGCGGCAAAGATGTCCTTGATCGTGCGCGGCAGCACCTTGCCGTCGACCGAAGGCACAAGGTTGCCGACGCCGGTTCCGAAATCGCTCATCAGGTGAGCGCGGATCAGCGAGACCGGCATCCCGCGCAGGCAGCCGGCCGTGACGTCGGGGCCGGCGCAGGCGGGGCCTGCGGCTCCGGGGGCAGCCGCCGCCAGGGTTTTTTGCACGGCGGCGGCGCCCTTGGCCTCCATGCCGGCCTGGGTCAGCTGGGCGGATACCCCATAGGCCCCGCTCTCGATGATCGCCTTGTCGAACAGGCCGGCCGACAGCGGCGAAGCCAAGTGGGTCAGCACGCTGAAGCCGCCGGCCGATTCGCCGAAGATGGTGACGTTTTTCGGGTCGCCGCCGAACGCGCCGATGTTGGCCCGCACCCACCTCAGGGCGGCCTGCTGGTCCATGATCCCGTAGTCGCCCGTGCTTCCGGCGCCGTCGCGCAGCGCCGGATGGGCGAGGAAGCCCATGGCCCCGAGGCGATAGTTCATCGCCACCACGATCACGCCCTTCGACACCAGGGGCGTGGGATCGGCGTAGGAGGCGGCGCTGCCGGTAGTGAAGGCGCCGCCATGGATCCACACCATCACGGGGAACGGCCCCGCGCCGCTGGGCGCGTGGACGTCGAGATAGAGGCAATCCTCGGTCTCGCCCGCCGATCGGAACGGGCTGTTCCCGGTTTGCAGGCAGGAGGCTGCCGACGCCGTTTTGGCGATCGGCGCCGACCAGGGCGCCGCCGGCGCGGGCGCCCGCCACCGCAGGTCGCCCACCGGCGGGGCCGCGTAGGGGATGGCGAAGTAGGAGCGCATGCCCGCGCGCTGGGTCGCCTGCACCGGCCCGCGATCGGTCTGAACGACGGTGGTAGAAGGTTCCGCGCCGGCGGCCGAAGCCAGCGCCAGGGCGGTGAGCAGGGCGGCGCCTAGCCCGGATAGCCGGCGCCCCGGCGCGGGAGACAAATGATCAGACCGCCCGCCCATGTCGTTCCCCCCAAACCCAGCTCTTGCTGGGCCTATTGACCAAGCTATGCCTGTCTCCCTGATCCGCGACAAGCCGGCACGGGACGGCTCCGGTGGAAGGACTTGGCGTGGCGGTCTCCGCGCGCCTCTTTCGTAAGTCATCTCGGTCTTGAGGCTAATGATGAGTCCGTCGACCAATGTCGGCCTTTGGTCACAAACTAACTGGGAAGCTCGAACTATGTAGGGACGTTTGTAATGCCCATTTGTGAGAGCGATCGACAGTGTTAGGCTGATTCATTAGATGTAGACGCCTCCGAGGACATAGTGCTCAAAATAGAACTCATCATTCTGGCAGCAGTACTTGTTGGATGTGAACGCCATCTCGCTGAGCCGCCTATGGCGTTTTGCGACGCGCCATATATCGAGCGAAGCGAGCAAAAGTGTGAGGACTACCGAGAATGGGCCGATATATCGGTTTCAAAAGTCGCAGGCGGAGGCTGTAGCGTCTGTAATGACCTCGTCCATCGGGTTCCCATCAGGTAAAATACTGCGCCGTCCGACGACGCCTGGGCTGTACATTCGGCAGTCAGAGTTCCCGCCACCCCACAGGTGGGATATGTCTTCTTTTCGGCAGCATGCTCGACGCGCCCTATCAGGCCTTTGGATACGGGCGGGCGCTATGGGGTAAGCGTAACAGCCTGTTGGAAGGCGTCCGAATGGACGCGATTAAGCCTCCAACTTCAGCCCGCACCAGCGCTCGAAGTGGCGAAAGTTGGCGTGGACGCGGCATTGGGCGGTCAGCGTGTCCGCCAGGCCTAGCCCTCGGACCTTTGCCAGCGACGAAGCTGCGATCAATTGGCGCCGGCGCCATGATCGTCGAACTCGCGATCCTCTCGAAGCGCTTCGAGATCGAGGTCGAACATCACCTTGCCCTCAAGCTCCAACATGCGGCGCGACCAAGCGGAATGGTCGAGGTGTTCAAGAGGAGGGCAACGAGGGTCAATCATACGAGGCAATCTGGTGGACGGGCTGGCTTCCGGAGCGCGGGCGTCTCGCCCGCCGTTGATTGTGAAACCCTCTTGCAGGCGTGGCAAGAAGCCGGTGATGACGCAACCCATATGTCTGGACTATGTCTATTCGTCGAGCCCGGCTTCGATCGCCAGGACGGCCGCTTTCAGAGGCGTCAAATGTGTCAGGACGACGTTCCAGATCACCGGCCCCGCGACGCGATGATATTCATGCCTCAATACGTTGCCGATTCCGATGATCTCGGCCCAGGGAATCTCTGGCCGGGTTGAGCAAAGCGCGGGCGGAACCCTGCGCGCCGCTTCGGAGATGATTTCCAGACCCCGCTGCACGCCATGACGCAGGAGCCAATCGGTATCGTAGTCCTCCAGCACCTTACCCGCGCTGGCTACCTCGATGCCCTCGATCGCTTCCATGATCGCTCGCAACGCCGGCCGTACAAGCCGGTCGTTCAAAAGACGCGTTCCGCGGTCGATTCGATGCGGCGGCGCAGCAGCGGGTCCAGGCTGTCGCGGGTGGTCAGGTCCACGCGAACGCC
>JANYFU010000457.1 GCA_025359665.1 Caulobacteraceae bacterium | reverse complement strand
GGTGGAAAGCGACGTGGTGATGTTCGCCACCGGCCGGGCGCCCAACACCAAGGGCATCGGTCTGGAGGCCGCCGGCGTGGCGGTCGACGAGGCCGGCGCCGTGGTGGTCGATGAATTCTCCCGCACCACGGTCGCCAATATCTGGGCCGTCGGCGATGTCACCAACCGCATCAACCTGACGCCGGTGGCCATCCGCGAGGCCGCCGCTTTCGTCGAGACCGCCTTCAACGACAACCCCCAGAGCTTCGATCACCAGCATGTCGCCAGCGCGGTGTTTTCCCAGCCGCCGATCGGGGCCGTCGGACTGACCGAGGCCGAGGCGCGGCATGGCGGTCGCAAGATCGACATCTATCGCTCGGTGTTCCGCCCGATGAAGGGTACCTTTTATGGATCCGACGAACGCACCCTGATGAAGCTGGTGGTTGACCGCGACAGCGGTGGGGTGCTCGGCTGCCATGTGGTCGGACCCGACTCCCCGGAAATCATCCAGATGGCCGCTATCGCCATCAAGCTGGGGGTCACCAAGGCCCAGTGGGACTCCACCTGCGCCGTCCATCCGACCGCGGCCGAGGAACTGGTCACCATGCGCTCGCCCTACGTGGCGGCCGGCATGTCTCAAGGTTGATGGGGGGCCAGCGCAGGCGCCACGAGCTTTTTGCCTTCGCCGTCCGCATGCGCTAAGAGCGGCCCCCTTGAAACGAGGCTCGTCCATGACCCAAAGGTGGAGCCCGGCGTCCTGGAGAGAACGCCCGGCCAAACATATCCCCGCCGACTATCCCAATCCCGCCGAAGTGACGCGGGTGGAGGCTGAACTGCGCCGAATGCCGCCGCTGGTGTTCGCCGGCGAAGCGCGCCGGCTGAAGACCCTTCTGGGCGACGTAGCGGCGGGCAAGGCCTTCCTGCTGCAAGGCGGGGACTGCGCCGAGAGCTTCAAGGAATTCACCGCCGACAACATCCGCGACACCTTTCGCCTGATCCTGCAGATGGCCGTGGTGCTGACCTTCGCCGGCGGTCGGCCGGTGGTGAAGGTCGGCCGCATCGCCGGCCAGTTCGCCAAGCCCCGCTCGGAGCCGATCGAGACCGTCGACGGCGTCACCCTGCCGTCCTACCGGGGGGACAATATCAACGGCATGGAGTTCGACGCGGCGACGCGGGCGCCGGACCCGGAGCGTCTGCTCAAGGCCTACAGCCAGTCGGCTTCGACCCTGAACCTGCTGCGCGCCTTCGCCGGTGGTGGTTACGCCGACCTGCACAATATCCATCGTTGGACGCTGGGTTTTGTCGATGGCAGCCCGCTGGGCGCCCGCTACCGCGAACTCAGCGATAAGATCTCCGAATCCCTGACCTTCATGAACGCCATCGGCGTCACGCCGGAGAGTCATCCTGGCCTGGCGCGGGTGGAGTTCTTCACCAGTCATGAGGCGCTGTTGCTTGGCTTCGAGGAGGCCATGACCCGGGTCGATTCCACCTCGGGCGACTGGTACGACACCTCGGCCCACCTGCTGTGGATCGGCGAGCGCACCCGCCAGCTCGACGGCGCCCACGTCCACTTCATGAAGGGCGTCAAGAACCCGATCGGCCTCAAGGTCGGTCCCACGGTCGAACCCGATGATCTGCTGGCCCTGATCGACGCCCTCAACCCCGAGGACGAGGCCGGACGGCTGACGCTGTATGGCCGCTTCGGTTCCGACAAGATCGCCGCGCGCTTGCCGCGTCTTATGGAAGCCACCCGCCGTGGTGGCCGTCAGGTGGTCTGGGCCACCGATCCGATGCATGGCAACACCCTGAAGGCCGCCAACGGCTATAAGACCCGACCCTTCGACCGGATATTGTCGGAGGTGCGGAGCTTCATCGAGATCGCCGAATCCGAAGGCGTGCATCCCGGCGGCGTGCATCTGGAAATGACCGGCCAGAACGTCACCGAATGCATCGGCGGCGCCCGCGCGTTGCGGGAAGGCGAACTGTCAGAGCGCTATGACACCCACTGCGACCCGCGGCTCAACGGCGAACAGGCACTGGAACTGGCCTTTCTGGTGGCCGAAAAGCTCAAGGCTGAACGCCAGGCGGCGCCTCGGGTAGCGGCGGAGTAGGGGGCTCCTAAACCCCCAGCGTCCAGCCTTCTTCGGTCTCGGCGGTCTCGATCACTTCGGGCGGCGTATCCTTTGCCGAGCCGAACATCGCCGCCAGCTTCCCAGCCTCGTCCAGCCGGGCCAGATGCTCGACCATGGCGCGCACGATGGCCGCTTCCTTGGCCTCGCCCGCCGCCGGAGCCGCCGGCGGGGCCATGGCGCCCGCGGTCTCGGCCGCCACGACATCCACGCCGGCCAGGTCGCTTTCGGTCAGCGCCTTCCAGCCGGTCTCGAACGGCCAGACCTTCATCGCCTCGCCCCGCGCCTGTTTCAGCCGCGACACCATGGGGATGCCCAGTATCGCCTGGCCGCCCACCGCGCCGTTGTAATACAGCTTCCAGATCGGCATCGCGCCCTTCACCCCGGTCTCGACATGGCGGAACTCCGGGATATCGTCCGGGCCGTGGTCGCGGCCGCGCTTGGGTTGCAGGGTGGTCAGGGTGTCGCGCGGCGGGCAGCCCCAGAACGGGAACGGTCCGCCGGTCAGCCGGCGGTTGATCTCACTACCGACGCCGAAGCGGTTGTTGACGTTGTCCGGACGATCCCTGACCATCTTGGTCAGTTGATCCCAGACCGCGCGCCAGGGCGCCTCGCCAGGCAGTTTCAGCCCCGCCGCCAGGCCGCGCGGAAACCCCAGCGGGAAGTCCAGCGTGATCAACGCCCGCTCACGCCGCTTGGCGCGATCGGTCAGGATTTCATTCAGCAGCGCCTCGGCCTGACCGCGCGTGGCTGGGTTGTGCGCTTCGAAGGCGAAGCGAAACCGCACATCGCGCTTGAGCACGCCGATCCAGACGGAATCCGGGCCGGTGGTGGGTTTGGTCGCCGTGCTCCAATGCACGGCGACATAGGCGTTGAACAAGCGGGCCACGTCGGCTCCTTTTGACGGAGGCCGCGCTCTCTGGCCCTCGTGAGGTTATCAATCAAGTCCCAAGTGGAAGATCAGTTCAGCCGTACGAGCATCTTGCCGAGGTTCTCGCCGCTGAACAGCTTGAGAAACGCGGTCGGCGCGTTCTCGACGCCATCTTCCACGGTCTCGCGCCATTGCACCTTACCCTCGCCGATCCACTTGGTCATGTCGGCGATAAA
>JANYFU010000374.1 GCA_025359665.1 Caulobacteraceae bacterium | reverse complement strand
GCCATGCCGTTGAGTTCCAGGCCGACCACGCCGACCAGCAGCAGGACCATCGCGAGCACGGAGAAGACCAGCATCAGCGCCATCCTGGCCAGTGTGCCCAGCGAGCTGGAGCCGTAGACGCCGCGCATGTGGAAGAACAGGTGGGTCGGCGCGAGCAGCACCAGGGCGACCGCAAAGCCACGCAGTGGACCAACCAGACCCAGAAGCGTGACCGCGGTGAACAGCAACGCCATGAACGACAGGGAATGCATCGAGAAGATCGCGTGATCGTAGAGGAACGTCCGAGGCCGAGAAATGAACAGGACGCCCAGCAGCAGCGTCGAGATCGGCAGGAAGATGATGGCGATCCTGTGCAGCCAGCCCGCCACCGCCACGCCGAATTCATGCTGATGGGTCACGGCGGAGCGCAGGCGCGGATTGAGCCAGGCCGTGAAGGCCCTGGACGCCTGGGTGTCGCCGGGCGTCAGCGTCGGCACGCTCTCGGTCGGCGAATCCTTGCGGAACCATTCGCCAGCCGGTTGGACGATTTCCCTCAGATCCCCCGCGATGAAGAACAGCAGGATGACGACCAGGAACAGCCGCAGGGGCGGGGTTTGCGACGTCCGTCGGCCAGCGAGATATTCGCGGGTCAATAACGCCGGCCTGAATACCAAGGGCGGCAGGGTGTGGAGCAACCGCCCGTCGGCGTGGAACAGGCTCTCGACCGTCTCGCCCAGCAGCGAACCAAGCGACCGCTCGAAATCCTCCGCCGACTGTCCACAACCGTGACAATACAGGCCCACCAGCAACACGCCGCAGTTGGCGCAACACGGTGTCGGTGGACTGCTTGTCACGCCCGCGATGGACATCAAGCGTCGACGGTTTCTTCCTGAGCCACGAAACCCTTCCAGTTGTTCATATAGTCGATGAAGGTCGGGCTCAGGCGTTCCTTGGCCAGCCAGGCGCGGGTGACGGGTAGAGAGACGGCTTCGAACGACGGGTCTGCCGCGACCAGTTTGGGGAAGTCGTGATGCAGCACGGCGCCCCGGCCGATAATCGGGAAATCGGCGCCGTGCTCCAGCACCCGGCGGCAGGCTTCGCCGCTGAGCAGCTTGCCGGCCACGCCCAGGCGGGTCTCGCCGCGCGGCAGGTCGGTGAACCAGTCGATCAGGGGCTTGGACGCGAACTCCGCCTCCACCGGGGCCTTGAAGGTGTCCCACAGCGACATGTCGAGATAGTCGAGCTTGCCGCCGGCGAGAACCTGGCGGACGATCTCACGCTGTTCGGCGAACTTCAGGCCGAAGCGCTCCGGCGACAGGCGCAGGCCGATCTGGAAATCCGGGCCGGTGCGGGCGCGGACGCCGTCGATGATCTCGAAAACGATGCGGGCGCGGTTTTCGAGCGAGCCGCCATAACGGTCGTCGCGACGATTGGTCTCCGCGCTGAGAAATGCGCAGAGGATATAACCATGGGCGCCGTGCAGCTCGACGCCGTCAAAACCGGCCTTTTCCGACCGGACGGCGGCGGCGATGAAGTCTTCGACCAGGGTCTCGACCTCGCCCGTTGTAAGGGCGCGCGAGCCGGTTTCGGCGTCTTCCGACGGCCCATGCGGCGCTTCGCCGACCAGTGCGGCCGGCGAGCGGATGCCGGCGTGATGCAGTTGGACCGAGGAGACGGCGCCCTCGGCGCGGATCTTGTCGGCCAGCTGGGTCAGGCCGGGTAGATGGGCGTCGGAGAATACGCCAAGCTGGCCCGGGAAGCCCTGCCCTACCGCCTGGACATGGGCGGCGCAGGTCATCACCAGCCCAAAGCCGCCGGTGGCCCGGTAGGTCAGCCATCTTTCTTCATCCTCGGACAGCCGTCCGTCCGGATGGCTCTGGCTGTTGGTCAGCGGCGCCAGCATGAAGCGGTTCTTCCACGTCGGGCCGCGTGTCAGGGTCATCGCGGCGAAGAGATCGGTCATGGGCGAGCTTTCGGAAGAGAGGAGAATGTCATGCCAACTGAACGGCATTCACTTAACTTGGCGGGCGGGAAGCGCAAGACAGGCCGAAGCGTCCGGCGCCGAAGCTTTCTATCTAGCCTTTTAGAAACTCGATGATCGCGGGGTTGGCGGCGCGATCCTGGAGCATGAACATGTGGCCGCCCTCGAAGAAGCGAAGCTGAGCCCCCGGGACCTGGGCGGCGAGGCGGGCTTGAGTTTCGGGAAGGGCGATGCCGTCAAAACGGCCGGCGGCGATCATCACCGGGCAGGCGATCTGGGGCAACCGGTCCCAGGTATCGTGCAAGGCGCGGGCCTCGAGCTGACGGCGGGCGCCCATGGCGTGGCCCGGTTCGTCGGCGAATGGATCGTTGGCGGTCAGGGCGACCCATTGGTCGTAGGCGGCGGGATTGGCGGCGGCCCAGGCCGCGTCGCTGCGGGTGTCGCTGACCGGGATCAGATATC
>JANYFU010000364.1 GCA_025359665.1 Caulobacteraceae bacterium | reverse complement strand
CACGGCATGTTGTCGGCCGGCTACATATCCGCCCTGATCGCCAAGAAACTCCCCGGTCCGGGCGCGATCTATCTGTCTCAGAGCCTGAGCTTCCGACGGCCCGTGCGTATAGGCGACGTGGTCACGGCCCGGGCCGAGATCACCGCCATCGACCAGGCCAAGGCCCGGGTGACCCTGACCACCATCTGCCGGGTTGGCGGCAAGACGGTGGTCGAGGGCGAGGCCGTGATCCTGGCGCCGCGAAGGACCGCGTGATCCTGCCATGAAGATCATCCACGGCTGGAAGGGACTGGCGGGCGCGGACCGGGGGGCGGCGGTCGCCCTGGGCAATTTCGACGGTGTGCACCTGGGCCATCAGCACGTGATCGCCGACGCGGCGGCGGCGGCGGCGCGGGCGATGGGCGCGCCTTTGGGCGTGATCAGTTTCGAGCCTCACGCGCGCATGCATTTCAACCCCGAGGCGCCGCCTTTTCGGCTGATGAACGCCCACCAGCTGGCGCGCACCGTGCAGACATTCGATGCCGACCTGTTTTATCTGCTGCCGTTTGGCGTTGAGATGGCCAACTTCTCCGACCATGACTTCGTCAGCGAGGTCCTGGCCAAGGGGCTGGGCGTTCGGCATGTGGCGGTGGGGTTCGACATCACCTTTGGCAAGGGGCGCACCGGTGATCCCGAAGCCATGCGCCGCTATGGGGCGGAGTTCGGCTTTTCCGTTTCGGTGGCGGCCGCGGTGGAGAACAGCGACGGCAAAATCTCTTCCACGACGGTTCGCGACGCTCTGCGCGATGGCCGTCCCGATCTGGCGCGCAAGATCATGGGCCGGCCCTTCGCCATTGAGGGCGTGGTGCAAAAGGGTCGACAGCTCGGCCGCCAACTGGGCTTTCCCACCGCCAATGTACCGCTTGGCGACTATGTGGCGCCCCGGTTCGGGGTCTACGCCACCCGTACGCGCCTGAAGGACGGTCGCCACCTGGAAGGTGTCGCCAACATCGGCGTCAATCCGACCACAGGCGAGGTCGCGCCCCGTCTTGAGGTCTGGCTGTTCGAGTTCGACGAGGACATCTACGGCGAGACCATAGAAACCGACCTGATCGCCTTCCTGCGCCCCGAGGAAAAGTTCGACAGCGTCGAAGCCATGGTGGACCAGATCTATCTTGATGAGCGCATCGCCCGCCAAATCCTGGCCAGGGACGGCTGACGGCGCCTCGGGCGACAAGCCTGGAAACTTCGCCTCCGTTCTGTTAAACGCCAACTATGATGATCGCTTTCACGGATCGGCGAATTATACGCCCGGCGTAGCGCCGCCAGCGACTGGCTAGGCGCGCGCCGGGAATCATCCACGCACCCCCCCAATCGCCCTTCCGCCACATCGACATGTCTGGACGCCCATGCCCGACGACGCCGCCGCTCCCTCCCGTGACTATCGGGAAACCATCTTTCTTCCCCAGACGCCGTTTCCCATGCGCGGCGGCTTGCCCCAGCTCGAGCCGCGCCTGCTCGATGCGGTCGGCGATCTCTACGCCAAGGTCCGCGCCGCGCGCCAGGCGGCCGGAGCGCCGCTGTTCGTGCTGCACGATGGTCCGCCCTATGCCAATGGCGCGATCCATATCGGCCACGCCCTGGACAAGCTGCTGAAGGATTTCGTGGTCCGCTCACGCTTCGCCCTGGGGTTCGACGTCGATTATGTGCCTGGCTGGGACTGCCACGGCCTGCCGATCGAGTGGAAGATCGAAGAAGAATTCCGGTCCAAGGGCCGGCGCAAGGATGAGGTTTCCAAGGCCGAATTCCGTGCCCGCTGCCGCTCCTACGCGGCCGGCTGGATCGAGGCCCAGTCCAGAGAGTTCCAGCGCCTGGGTGTCCTGGGAGACTGGAAAGGCCGCTACGCCACCATGGATTATGCCAGCGAGGCGGCTATCGTCCGGGAGTTCCACAAGTTCATCGCCGGCGGACAAGTCTATCGCGGTTCCAAGCCGGTGATGTGGAGCCCGGTGGAGCGCACCGCCCTGGCCGACGCCGAGGTGGAATACCACGACCACGTCTCGCCGACGGTCTGGGTGAAGTTCCCGGTGACCGCCGGCCCCGACACGGCCAAGGACGCCGCGGTGGTGATCTGGACGACCACGCCCTGGACCATGCCCGCCAACCGCGCCATCGCCTTCAACCCCAAGGTCGCCTATGCGGTCTACGAAGTCGGGGCCATGGAAACTGACCTTCCGTTCGAACCGTGGGCGAAGCCGGGCGACCGGCTGATCCTGGCCGAAGCCCTCAGCGAGACCGTGTTCGCGGCGGCCAAGATCGCCAAATGGACGAAGATCGCCGCCCTCGATCCGACTGGCATGATCGCCGCTCACCCACTGGCGGCGTTGGATGACGGCTACGCTTTTCCCGTGCCGCTCCTGGCCGGCGATCACGTCACCGACGACGCCGGCACCGGCTTCGTCCACACCGCGCCTGGCCATGGCGCCGAAGATTATTTGGTCTGGCTGGCCAACGGCCATCGCGAGATCCCCGAAACGGTCGACGAGAACGGCGCCTATTTCGAGCACGTGCCGCTGTTTGGCGGCCTCAAGGTGCTGGAGACCGAGGGCAAGAAGGCCGGCAAGTTCGGGCCGGCCAACGCGGCGGTGACCGACAAGCTGATCGAGGCGGGAAACCTTCTCGCAAGGGGCCGGCTGGAGCACAGCTATCCCCACTCCTGGCGCTCCAAGGCGCCGGTGATCTTCCGCAATACGCCGCAGTGGTTCATCCGCCTGGACGAACCCCTCAACGATGAAGTTCACGGCGGCCGCAGCCTGCGCCAGACCGCCCTGGACGCCATCGACACCACCGCCTTCTATCCCGAGAGCGGCCGCAACCGCATCCGCTCGATGGTCGAGAGCCGTCCCGACTGGCTGATCAGCCGCCAACGCGCCTGGGGATCGCCGCTGGCGATGTTCGTGGACAAGGCCACCGGCGCGCCGCTGGTCGATCCGGACGTCAACACCAGGATCGTCGAACTGATCGCCCTCGAAGGCGCCGACGCCTGGTTCACCCGGCCGGCCGGCGATTTTCTCGGCAACCGCGATCCGGAGGCCTACGAAAAGATCGAGGATATCCTCGACGTCTGGTTCGACTCCGGCTCGACCCACGCCTTCACCCTGGAGGGCCGCGAGAACAGCCATTGGCCGGCCGATCTCTATTCCGAGGGCTCCGACCAACACCGGGGCTGGTTCCAGTCCTCGCTGCTGGAGGCCTGCGGAACCCGCGGGCGAGCGCCCTATAAGGCGCTGATGACTCACGGCTTCACCCTCGACGAAAAGGGGGAGAAGATGTCCAAATCACTGGGCAACAGCGTGGAGCCCCAGGACATCACCGCCAAGAACGGCGCCGAGATCCTGCGCCTCTGGACGGCCCTGACCGACTATTCCGAGGACCAGCGGATCGGTCCGACGATCCTGCAGACCACCGTCGACGCCTATCGGAAGCTGCGCAACACCCTGCGCTATCTCCTGGGCGCCCTGGACGGCTTCGAGGAGGCCGAACGTGTGGAGGTGACGGCCATGCCGCCGCTGGAGCGCTATATCCTGCACCGGCTGTGGACCCTGGATGGTCACGTGCGCGCCGCCTATGGCCGTTTCGACTTCGCCGACGTGGTTCGGCCGCTGGCGGATTTCTGCTCCAACGACCTTTCGGCGCTGTTCTTCGACGTGCGGCGCGACGCGCTCTATTGCGACAGCCCGGATTCCATCCGCCGCCGCGCCTGCCGCACAGTGATGGATCTGGTGTTCGAGCGCCTGACGATCTGGCTGTCTCCGCTGCTGGCCTTCACCATGGAGGAGGCCTGGGCCGCGCGGTTCCCGGAGGCCGGCCCCAACGCCCTGAGGGTGTTCCCAAACACGCCGGACAGCTGGCGCGACGATGTCGAAGCGGTCCGCTGGCGGGATGTCGAGCGGGTCACCCGCGTGGTCACCGGCGCCCTGGAGGTGGAGCGGCGGGAGAAGCGTCTGGGCGGCGCTCTTGAGGCCGCGCCCGTGGTCCATATCGCCGACGCGGTCCTGCTCGCCGGGTTCGAGGGTCTGGACGCAGCGGAAGTGTTTCGCACCAGCCAGGCCAGCCTGGTCATCGGCGATGGGCCTGGAGAGGCTTTTCGCCTGGAAGGGGTGTCCGGTGTCGCCGTGGAGCCGCTGAGGGCCGAGGGCCGAAAATGCGCCCGCTCCTGGCGGATCTTACCGGAGGTGGGGTCGCGCGCCGATTACCCGGATCTGTCGCTCCGCGACGCGGCCGCGGTTGCGCTGTGGGATGCCGCCCATCTGGACGCGGCGCCGCGATGAAGATCGTGGGCACCTGCGGTTGGCTGGCCTTCGGTGTGGCCGCGGTGGTGGTCGGTCTCGACCAGAGCCTCAAGCATTGGGTCGTCGACGGATTGGGCCTCAGCGTCGGCGAATCTCGGCCGATGGTCTGGCCATTGTCCTTCACGCTGGTCCGCAACGACGGCATCAGCTTCGGCTTTTTCCAGACCCACGCACCCTGGACCCGCTGGGCGCTGGCGGCTTTTTCCCTGGTGGTGAGCGTGGCGCTGGCGCTCTGGGTTCGCCGTGTGGAAAGGCCGATCACCGGCCTCGCCGTCGGCCTGATCCTCGGTGGCGCGGTGGGTAATCTTATCGATCGCGTCCGTCTGGGGGCGGTGGTGGATTTCATCGATGTCCACCCTCTGGTCTTCCCGTGGATATTCAACCTCGCCGACAGCGGCATCACTATCGGCGTGCTGGTCCTGATGGCCGAGAATTTCCTGACCCCGCGGCGGGCCGCCGCGTAAACCCCCGGTTGGCGCCTGGACCCCGAATGCGGTAATCCTACCGCTTGCGGTCGGGGGCGGCCATTTTTGGAAGACATGCCTATGCGTTTCACCCCTGTGCTGATCGT
This sequence comes from Caulobacteraceae bacterium, assembly GCA_025359665.1. Lineage (GTDB taxonomy): Bacteria > Pseudomonadota > Alphaproteobacteria > Caulobacterales > Caulobacteraceae > Acaudatibacter. The sequence goes on along the minus strand of JANYFU010000364.1, from coordinate 6,452 downwards.
CGCTTCGCTTCTCGGGGTCTCGGGATTGGCCGGATGCGAATCGGCCTCCCACGCCCTGGGACTCAGCAAGATTACCCCGGATGAATTTCGGGTGGTGACCAAGGCGCCTCTGGTGCTGCCGCCGGACTACGCCCTGCGCCCCCCAACCCCCGGCGAGCCCCGGCCCCAGGAACTGCAGCCGGCCAGCGCCGCCCGGACAGCCATGATGGGCCAGCGATCCGGCGAGGTCCGCTCGGATGGCGAAAAACTTCTGGTCACCAAGGCCGGCGGCGACAAGGCCGACCCTTTGATACGCTACGTGGTCGATGATGAGTTCGGCGCCCTTGCCCACAAGGATAAGAGCTTCGCCGACTGGGTGATCTTTTGGAAAAAGGGCCAGCCAGCCACCGCGCCGAACGTCGACGCCGCCACCGCTACTCCGGTCGACGCGGCCACCGAAACCCAGAGAATCGCCAATCTCACAGGTGGCAAATCGGTGGTGATTTCCCGCAACCCCGGCGGAAATATCAAGCTTCCGGGGCTTTGATCCGGCTTTTCGTCGATAGCGATTTGACCGAGGCGGCGCGAATCACCATCGGCGCCGAGCCATCCCACTATCTGACCCGGGTTATGCGCCTTGGGCCCGGCGCCGCTCTGCTGGTGTTCAACGGCCGCGACGGCGAATGGCGAGCCACCCTGGCCGAGGTAAGCAAGCGGGGCTGCATCCTGGTCCCCGAATTTCAGGTCCGGCCCCAGGCGACGACGCCCGACCTTGAGCTGGTGATCGCCCTGGTCAAACGCGCCCGCCTGGAGACCATCGTCGAAAAGGCGGCTGAACTGGGCGTCCGGCGCGTCAGGCTGGTGCTCACCGAACGCACCAACGCCGACCACGCCAACGTCGCCCGCCTGACCGCCATCGCCACCGAGGCGTCGGAACAGACGGGCCGGCTCGATGTGCCCACCGTGGTCGCTCCCCAACCGCTGTCCGTGGTGTTGAGCGGCATTGAACCCGGGCGGCGGCTGATGTTCTGCGATGAAGGCGGCGAAGCCACGCCGGTCGCCGAGGCGCTGAGCGGGGCGTTCGCCGGGCCCTGGGCGGTGCTGATCGGGCCGGAGGGCGGATTCTCGCCCGCCGAGCGTGCGGCGATCCGCGATCTGGCCTTCGCGCTGCCGGTATCCCTTGGACCCCGCATCCTTCGGGCTGATACGGCCGCCATCGCCGCCCTAAGCGTCTGGCAATCGACATTGGGCGACTGGCGGGGGCTTGAGGTTGGGCCTTCGGCGGCCCAAGTGAACTGAGTTCAGGAACCAGGACAAAAAGGGCTGTGAATGGGCGAAACGCTTTGTGACGATCGTCCCTTGACGTTCGAGGATCTGGCCGCGTGGTTCGCCGAGGGGTCAAAGCCGACCTCGGACTTCCGGGTGGGCGCCGAACACGAGAAATTCGTCTTCCATACGGCGGGCCGCCGGCCTGTCGCCTATGACGGGGCCTCCGGCATCCACGCCTTGATGCAGGGGTTGACGCGGTTCGGCTGGTCTGGAACCTATGAGGCCACGCCCAGCGGCGGGGAAACCCTGATCGGGCTCAACCGGGGCATGGCCAACATCAGTCTCGAGCCCGGCGGACAGTTCGAGCTGTCCGGCGCGCCCTTGGCCACCATGCATGACATCTGCGAGGAAACTGGCGCCCACCTGGAGGAGGTGAAGATCGTGGCCGGCGAACTCGGCCTGGGGTTCCTGGGTCTGGGTTTCACCCCGTTGTGGCGTCGGGACGAGATCCCGATCATGCCCAAGGGGCGCTACAAGATCATGCGCGACTACATGCCGAAAGTCGGGTCCAAGGGCCTGGACATGATGTTCCGCACTTGCACGGTGCAGGCCAATCTCGATTTCGAATCCGAGGCCGACATGGTCGCCAAATTCCGCGTCAGCCTGGCCTTGCAGCCTATCGTAACCGCGCTGTTCGCCAACTCGCCGTTCATCGAAGGCAAGCCCAGCGGTTTCCTGACCGCGCGGGCCAATGTCTGGACCGACACCGACCCGGGTCGCACCGGCATGCTGGGCTTCGTGTTCGAGGACGGCTTCGGCTTCGAGACCTATGCGCGCTACGCGCTTCAGGTGCCGATGTATTTCGTCAAGCGTGACGGTCTCTATATCGATGTCTCGGGCCGCTCCTTCGCCGACTTCATGCAGGGACGTCTGCCCGAGCTGCCGGGCGAGCGGCCGACCATCAAGGACTGGGCGGACCATACCAGCACCATCTTTCCGGAGGTGCGCCTCAAGCAATATTTGGAGATGCGCGGCGCCGATGGCGGACCGGTCAGCCGGCTCTGCGCGTTGCCGGCCCTTTGGACGGGAATCCTCTACAACCCCGCCGCCCAGGCCGCGGCCTGGGATCTGTGCAAGCATTGGACCCAGGACGACCGCGCCGCGCTTATCCGTGACGTGCCGAGCCTGGCCCTGAACGCCCAGGTTGCGGGGCGCTCCGTGCGCGATGTGGCCCGGGACCTGGTGTCGATCGCGGCGGCGGGCCTCAAGGCCCGGGGACGCCTTTCCGGTGGCTTGGTGGACGAGACCGGCTATCTGGGCGAACTTGAAGATATCGCCGATACCGGTGTCACCGCCGCCGAGCGTATCCTGGCGCTCTACAACGGCGCCTGGGCCGGTGACGCGGGGCGGGTGTTCGAGGCCTTCGCATACTGAAGAGGGCGGCATACGCGGTTGTTGGATTGGTCGCCGGCCTGATCTCCACGCCGGCGGCGGCTGATCATCCCAACGCCCTTTGGGACGTAGTCCACGGCCTGTGCCTGCGGGACGCGCGCCTGATCGGACACCCCGCGCCCTGCCTGGCGGTCGATCTGGCGAAGGGCTACGCCGTGGTTCCCGATCCGCAACATCGAACCCAGGTCCTGCTCGTGCCGACGAAACGGATTTCTGGCATCGAAAGTCCGGTGCTGCTGAAACCCTGGGCGCCCAACTACTGGCAGGCGGCCTGGGAAGCTCGCCGCTTCGTGGAGAAGCGGGCGGGTGGCCCGGTGTCGCGCGACAGGATCGGCATGGCCATCAACTCGGCCTTTTCCCGCAGCCAGGACCAGCTGCACATTCATGTGGATTGCGTGCGCCCGGACGTTCGGCTGGCGCTGATGGCTCGGGAGAGCCGGATCGGCGTGGTCTGGACGCCGCTTGGGCAGACGCTCGCGGGTCGGCATTTTCGGGTGCGGCGTCTGGCCGGGGAGTCACTGGACAAGCGCGATCCGTTCAAGCTTCTCGTCCGCGGCGTGCCCGGAACACGTCGTCAAATGGCGCTGCAGACACTGGTGGTTATCGGCGCCGTGTTTTCGGACGGCTCGCCTGGATTCTATCTGCTCAGCGGCCGCGATGGGAGCGGGTTCGGCGAAGCCCTGCTGGACCACGGGTGTGCCGTGCTGCGCTGAATCCCTACTTCGGATCCGGCAGGCCCAGCACCCGCTTGGAAACCACGTTGAGGTTGACCTCCGAAGTGCCGCCTTCGATGGAATTGGCCTTGGCCCGCAGCCAGGCGCGGGTGACGGTCAGGTCGCCCGGCGCGAAACCCTCGCCTTCCCACCCTAGACCCGCGCCGCCCATCGCCTCCACCGCCAGCTCGGTGCGATCCTGGGCGATCTTGGCGCCGGCGTATTTCATGATCGAGGTCGCGGCGCTGGGGCCTTGGTTGTGGCTTGCCTCAAGGGCGGCGCGCCGCGTGGTCATCTGAAAGGCGCGGGCGTCGATCAGATGATCGGCCAGCCGGCGGCGCATGTCGGCGTCCGCCAGCCGGCCGCCGTCGTCGTGGCCCAGCCTTTCCCGCGCCAGGGCGTCGACGCGGCCCGTCTGGCCCATGGCAGGAGAACCTCCGGCGCCCAGGCTGGCGGATATGTTTTCGCGTTCGAACTGCAGCAGGCGCTTGGCGATAGTCCAGCCGCCGTTGAGTGGTCCCATCAGGTTTTCCTTGGGGACCTTCACATCGGTGAAGAATGTCTCGCAGAACGGACTGGCGCCGTTGATCAGCCGAATCGGGTGAGCTTCGACGCCGGGCGTCCTCATGTCGATCAGCACGAAGCTGATGCCAGCGTGCTTCGTGCTGGTGTCGGTGCGCACCAGGCAGAAGCACCAGTCGGCCAGGTCGGCGCCGGAGGTCCAGATCTTCTGGCCGTTGATCAGCCAATGATCCCCCTTGTCCTCGCAACGGGTCTGCAGTGACGCGAGGTCCGACCCGGCCCCCGGCTCGGAGTAGCCCTGGCACCAGCGCAGCCGGCCCCGGACGATCGGTGGGATATGGCGCTGTTTTTGTTCCTCCGTGCCGACCTCCAGCAGGGTGGGGCCAAACATCATCACGCCCATGCCGCCGATCGGATTGCGCGCGCCGATCGCCGTCATCTCCTCGGCCAGCACCCGGGCCTGCGGACGCGACAGCCCGCCGCCGCCATAGGTGGCCGGCCAGGTCGGCGTACCCCAGCCTTTCTCGCCCATGCGTTCAGTCCAGAGAGCCGCGTCGGCGCTTGGCCTCCCGCCCATCGCCTGGGCCAGCTGCGCGGCCGTATCGTTTTTCAGCGCCTCGGGAAAGTTGGCCTCAAGCCAGGCGCGCGCCTCGGCACGAAAGGACTCCACATCGTCGCCTCCGAAATCCGCCATTGACCATCCTCGCCCAGATTGCTTGTTTTGCGAACCAGTCTAGCGCTAGGCCCCGCGACCGCCAACACCGGCGCGATGTCTGGTCGCCGCCGTGAGAGGATCGAGATAGAAAACCCCGCGCGGCCGGGCCGCGCGGGGTTGGTCGTTCCCGAACAAGGGGATGGCCTCAAGCGGCGAGCGCGACCTTGCGGCGGCGCGAGCGTATGGCGCCGCCAGCCACCGCGGTCCCGGCAATCAACAGGGCCCAGGCGTCGGGTTCCGGCACGGCGTTGTAGGTGATCGTGGTCAGGCCCCCGGCCCCGTCAACATGGACAGCGCCGCGATAGGTCGTGCCGTTCGGATCGAAAATAACGTGAATATAGTAGTCTGATTGGCCGGTCTTCTGCTGGACGACATACCCTAGTTCATTGATGTTGCTGATATCCACCGGCGACCCGCCGTCTGGCGTGACGATCTTCGGGCTTGCATAGATGCCGGTCACCGCGTTGGTTTTGGTGAAAGTCTCCGAACTTGAGGGAAGACCGGGCGTCAGTGACTTCGAGCCGATGGCTGAATTGTTGTAGGCCGACCCAGCATAGGGATTGACGATGGTGTTTCCGTTTTGGTCCGTGCCAAAGTCGGTGATCTGCGACAGCGAACTGGCGGTGAACAGCACGTCGAAGGCGACATATTTCGAGCCATTGCCGGTGCAATCGCCGGTGCAAGGGATATATTCAAAGCCGTAGTAAAACTGCGGCGCGCCCTTGCCGGCCAGGGTGATGGGCGTCAGGTCGATAAACATTGAGGCGGCGCTTATGTTGGTCGGATCCGGCGCCGGGATGTTCAGCGTCTCGGTGATATTGGCCGACGCTTGCGAAGCGACTCCGACGCCGGACAGGGCCATCATGGCCAAGGTATATGACAGTTTCGACATAGTTAGGGACCCCACCGTTCGAGCGAACCCGCCGCCGCCCTTAGAGCACGTAACAAAAATTTATCATGTTGCACAACCCGTAACACGCGAATTTAGTCGCAATTTTACCTTTTTGACCGAGCGGCAGCCGAGGCTAACCGGGAAGTCTCCCAAGCCGCGCCGCTTCGGCGAGCGCCGGTGGAACGCCCAGCCGAAGGGCGATCGCGGCACAGCGGGTCGCCTCGGTTTTGCGGGCCGTGCGAGCATAGGTTTGGGCCAGCTGAAGATAGATCGCTGGGCGACCAGGATCGATCTTGAGGGCGCGCATTAGCGACTGTTCGGCGGTCATGAAATCGCGGCGGGCTGCGGCCCCCATGGCCAGGCCGATCTCGGCCGAGACGTTCGCCGGATCTTCGTCAAGCACTGCCTTGAACACCCGCTCGGCCGCCGCCGGGCGCGAGGCCGCCAGCCAGATCGCGGCGACGGTGAGCAGCGAGGCCGGGTCTGGGTCGGTTTCAGCTTGCCGCAACGCCGGTTCGGCGAGACCGATTTCGCCGCGCAGCACGTGATAGGCTGCCTGGGCCGTGGCGCTCCAGGCGCGATCGGGCGCGGCTTTGGCCAGGGCCTCGGCGATCTCTGGCAAGGGGTCGGCCTCGTCGAGGGCCAGGCAGGCGCGGGCCTTGACTCGCAGGGCCTGCACATTGGCCGCGTCGAGGATCAGGCAAGCGTCGGCGATCCGAAGGGCCGCGGTGGGATCGCGGTCAAGGACCATCAGCGCCAGATCGGCGAGGCCCGGGGCCTTCCACGTCCGGCCCGGCCGGGGCGGCGGACGATAGCCGTGCTTGCGCAGACCATAGACCAGCAGGGTGTCGGGCTTGGTGGGTGGTTCGCCGCCGATATCGGGCGCGGCCATCAGGGTCGCGGGCGGCGG
>JANYFU010000262.1 GCA_025359665.1 Caulobacteraceae bacterium | reverse complement strand
CGACCTTCCCCCACTCGCCAAATCACGCCAGCCTCACCCCTGCGGCGTGGAGAGTTACGCCGGTTCGTCGCGCTATGGATTCAGCTCTTTTGGCGAAGGGCAGGGGCCAGATGCCGCGCGACAATCAGGATGAGAGTGGCGCGACAATCAAGATGAGAGAGCCGATCCGGGCTTGAGCTGAAGTGAGGGCGTAGCCCGACCGGAAGCTCAAGCCCGGAAAAATTTGGCTGACGCCCCTGGTGGAGTGGGGCGCCTGACGATCGTGACCGACCGGATAGGGAGGGATCTTTCCTGCAAGGGGGGAGCCCGCCGTTGCCCGGCCGCCATGTCACCGATCACCAGATGAGGCTCTACATGAAGCACAGACAGACGGACGCGCCGCCCGTGGCGGCGGCGAAGGCGGCGTTCAGCGGGGCCACGGCCTATCGCTTCGAGGCGGACCCTCGGGCGCCATCTCGGAAGACCAAGCCGCGGGATCGGCGGCGCCCCGACCCCCTGGCGGCGTTCTTCGACACGGAGGTCGTGCCGATGCTTGAGGGGGCGCCGGGTCTGCGGCCGGTGGCGATTTTCGAAGAGATGCGGCGGCGTCACCCCGACCTGGCCGACGGGGTCCGCCGAACGATGGAACGGCGCATCCGCGCCTGGCGGGCGCTGCACGGCGTCGATCGTGACGTGATCTTCCGCCAGAGCCACGAGCCCGGCCGGATGGGCTTGTCGGACTTCACCGACCTGGCGGACCTGGCGGTCACGGTCGCCCGAGCGCCACTGGAACACCGGCTCTATCACTTCCGGCTTGTCTACTCGGGGTTCGAGCATGCTCATGTGATCCTGGGTGGGGAGAGCTATGTCGCCCTGGCCGAGGGTCTGCAGAACGCCTTGTGGGCGGTTGGCGGCGCCCCTCGCGAGCACCGCAGCGACAGCCTGTCGGCGGCGTTCCGCAATCTGGACGCGGCAGCCCAGGAAGACCTGACCGTGCGCTACGGCGCCCTGTGCGCCCACTATGGCATGGAGCCGACCCGCAACAACCGCGGTGTCGCTCATGAGAATGGGTCGATCGAGAGTTCCCACGGCCACATGAAGAACGCGGTGAGAGACGCCCTGCTCATGCGCGGCTCCGGCGACTTCTCCGACCTGGACGCCTACCGCCGCTTCATCGACGAGATCGTCAGCCGCCATAACGCCCGGCGCGCCAAGGCGATCGAAGCCGAGCGGGCGACGCTGCGGTCCCTGCCGAACCTTCGGACATGCGACTACGAGGAGACGCTCGTCACGGTCACCTCATCTGGAGGCTTCCTACTCAAGAGGGTGTTCTACACCGTGCCCTCGCGACTGATCGGTCACAGGGTGCGTGTGCGGCTCTACGATGATCGCCTCGACCTCTTCATCGGCTCCACGGCCCTGGTCACCCTTCGACGCGGCCGGCCCGCCACGGCGGGCAAGCACGGCCACGTCGTCGATTACCGGCACGTCATCCACGCCCTGCGCCGCAAGCCCATGGCGCTGCTGGGTCTGGTCTACCGCGACCAGCTGTTCCCCAGGGACGCATATCGACACACCTTCGATCGCTTGACCGAACGACTTCCTGAACGCGCCGCCTGTCGTCTGATGGTAGACTTGCTGGCGCTCGCCCACGACCGCGGCTGCGAGGCCGAGCTGGCCCAGGTTCTCGCCGCCGACCTCGCGGCCGATCGATTGCCCGACATGACAACCTTGAGGGCGCGCTTCTCGCCGGACCCCGCCGCGCTGCCCACCGTCGTCGTCCACCTCACGCCGCTGGTCGCCTACGAGGCGCTGCTGAGCAACGACATCGGAGAAGCGGCATGAGCCAGGCCATCGACGCCGCCCGCCTCAACCTGATCCTCACCGACCTGAGGCTACCGGCTATCAAGCAGGGTTGGACCACCTTCGCCGAACGCTCCGACAAAGAAGGCTGGCCAGCCGCCCGCTTCCTCGCCGCCCTCGCCGAGCATGAGGTCGCCCAGCGCGATCAACGCCGTATCGAGCGCCATCTCGCCGACGCCCGCCTGCTGCCGGGCAAAACCCTGGACGGCTTCGACTTCGCCGCCACGCCAATGATCTCCAAGGCCCACATCATGGCTCTCTGCGCCGGACACACCTGGATCGACGTCGGCGCCAACCTCATCCTGATCGGCGGCCCGGGTGGCGGAAAATCCCACCTCGCCTCGGCCATCGGCCTGGCGCTCGTCGAGAACGGCTGGCGGGTGCTCTTCGCCCGCACCTCCGATCTCGTCCAGAAACTCCAGGTCGCCCGGCGCGAGCTCGCCCTCGAAGCCGCCATCGCCCGCCTCGACCGCTTCCATCTGCTGATCCTCGACGACCTCGCCTACGTCAGCAAAAACCAGGCCGAGACCTCGGTCCTCTTCGAACTGATCAGCGCCCGCTACGAGCGCCGTTCCATCCTCATCACCGCCAACCAGCCGTTCGGAGAATGGGGCAAGATCTTCCCCGATCCCGCCATGACCCTCGCCGCCGTCGATCGGCTCGTCCACCACGCCACCATCTTCGAGATCAACGTCGATAGCTACCGACGCCGCGCCGCCCTCGAACGCAAACAGCAGGGCGCCGGACGCCCCGCAACCCGCGCGACAATCAAAAACGTTCAGCCCGCAATGCCCACTCCCAACCAACCCGAAACTTCAACCTTGCCACCAGCACAAACATAGAACATCAATCAAATGTCGCGATCGATCTGTCTCATCCAGATTGTCGCGCGCCTCTCATCCAGATTGTCGCGCTACAGGCCAGAAACGACGAAAGCCCGGATTGGCGGCCGGGCCTATCTAATTCTTTGGGCTATCTGCTGGCGGCCGAGCGGTTCGAGCGCGCCGGCGCCTGGCGGCGGCGCAGGGTCGCGCCAAGTCCGCCGAAGCCCAGTAGCAT
>JANYFU010000152.1 GCA_025359665.1 Caulobacteraceae bacterium | reverse complement strand
TGGGCTACATGCCCAAGGAGAAGTATTCGTTCGCGCCGGAGATCTTCGAGCATAGCCAGCGCGTCGGCCGTCACTACGGCCTCTACGAGCAGGCGATCTTCCAGACCCGCGTGCTGAAGGTCAGCTGGGACGCGTCGATCGCCCGGTGGCGGATCGAGACCAACTGGAACGACAATATCCGCGCCCGCTACGTGATCGTCGCCACCGGCCCGGCGAGCCGGCCGAAGCTGGCCGGCATCCCCGGGGTCGAGACCTTCAAGGGCCACGCCTTCCATACCGCCCGCTGGGACTACGACTACACCGGCGGCAGCCATGCCGGCGGCCTGACCAAGCTGGCCGACAAGCGGGTGGCGATCATCGGCACCGGCGCGACGGCGATCCAGTGCGCGCCGTACGTCGCCGCCCACGCCAAGCAGCTCTACGTCTTCCAGCGCACGCCGAGCTCGGTGGACCTGCGTGGCAACAAGCCCACCGACCCCAATTGGTGGGAAAGCCTGCAGCCGGGCTGGCAGCGCGCGCGGCGCGAGAACTTCGCCGACGTGGTGACCGGCCGGCCGTTCGAGGAGGACCTGGTCGCCGACGGCTGGACGGAGATCTTCCGCAACCTCGCCTCGCTCCGCCTGCCCGAGAGCGGGGAGGCCAAGCCCGAGGAGATGGCGGAGATCGCCGACTTCCGGAAGATGAACAATGTCCGCGCGCGAGTGGACGCCACGGTGAAGGACAAGGCCACCGCCGAGGCGCTGAAGCCCTGGTACCGGCAGTTCTGCAAGCGGCCGACGTTCAACGACGAGTTTCTCGAGGCCTTCAACCGCCCGAACGTCACCCTGGTGGACGTCAGCGAGGCCCGCGGCGTCGAGCGGATCACCGAGAAGGGCGTCGTTGCGGGCGGCCGGGAGTACGAGGTCGATTGCATCATCTACGCCACCGGTTTCGAGATCGGCACGGCCATCCACCGCCGCTTCGACTTCGAGACGATCGGCGAAGACGGCGTCTCGCTGTTCGAACAGTGGGGCGCCGGGATGAAGACGCTGCACGGGCACTCCACCCGCGGCTTCCCCAACTGGTTCTATGTCGGCATCGGGCAGAACGCCCTGTCGGTGAACTTCACCGCCATGTTCGACGACCAGGCGCGGCACGTCGCCTGGATCATCCACGAGGCGATGGCCCGCCAGGCGCGCACCGTGCAACCCACGGAAGAGGCGCAGGACGCCTGGGTGGCCGAGATCCGCCGCCTGTCGGTGATGAACCGCGCCTTCCTCGAGGCCTGCACGCCCGGCTATTACAATCAGGAGGGCAAGGTCGGCGATGGCGCGCCCGGGGGGCTGGGCGGAGAGTCCTACGGGCCGGGCATCAACCCGTTCAACGCCCTGCTGGCCGAATGGCGCGAGAAGGAGGATTTGGAGGGGTTGGAGATCACCACGGGGTGAGGGTGGGCGCGGGCGCGTTTGGCGCGGTCAGCCACCGCCCACCTGCCCGGGTCATGGTGCGACGCACCTCGATTTTGACCGTTGAACCGCCGTTGATGCGGTACGCCGCGTCCGGCCGTGTTGAGACTGCGAAGGGCCGCGACCAGTCGAACGGCTCTTGTCGGCGCCTTCGATGATCAAACGATGAGAAAGCACGCGCGGACTATCGCAAAGTGCGATGACGGAGTCAATGAGGGATACTACAGCCCATGGGCTTCGGCGCTGGCGGGATACCGGTCCTCGCTAGACTCGGCCCGTCCCGTCCCGACTCACCAAGGCCCTAACGGTGCCAGTGAAAAAGCCGCCAGCCGGGCGAACGGACTCAACGCTGCCGCCGGGAGGGTCAGCTGTCCGGCGATCCAGCTGGCAGGAACCCGCCAAAAGCGGATAGCCGCTGCCGGCCTGGGGACCGAATGCACTTGTGGAAACCTGGCCGGTCATGCTCTCTCCCTCCACCCTCGAAGCCATCTGCTATCTGGGCGAAACCTCTATAGGTGCGGAATGGATGATTTGGACGCGCCGAAGAGCCTGCTCGGACAATTCGATGCGGCATATAGCAACGTTACGGCCGACCGACGGGACGTCTACGGCGATCCCCAGGATACATATCGCCGAATTTCGGCAATGCGCGCTGTGGTGGATGAGTGTGCAGACCAACAAATTCGAGAGATC
>JANYFU010000230.1 GCA_025359665.1 Caulobacteraceae bacterium | reverse complement strand
ACCCGTGGTCCCGGCCATGGTCGCCTTGCCGCGCCCGAACCTGTCGCGCGCCATCGCGGCCTTGGCCAGGGACCGTTGGCTTCGCCGGGTGTTGGCCTCCGATTTCGCCGTCACACTCGCCCAGACCATCCGCACCTCGCTGTTCGTGTTCTTCGTGGTCGCCTATCTCGGCCAACCGAAGTGGGGCGCGGCGCTGTTCCTGCTGCAGTTCGTGTTCGGGATGTTCGCCGCGCCGATCTGGTTGCGCATCGGCTACCGGATAGGCAAGAGTCGCGCCGCCGTGGTCGGCGAATTGACCCAGGTGGCGATCAATCTAGGCCTGCTGCTGGCGGCGCCGGGCGCGCTTGCCTGGGTGCTGGCCATGACCGTCGCCCAGGGGCTTGCCCAGGGTTCGGGCAACCTCATGCTGCGCGCCATCGTCGCGGATCTGGCCGACAAGCAGGCGCTTGAGAGCGGCCGGGAACGGTCCGGTCTGCTGTTTTCGATGTTCAGCATGTCGGCCAAGCTTGCCGCCGCGGTCGGCGTGGGTGTCGCCCTGCCGCTTGTCGCCGTCCTCGGCTTTCGACCGGGCGGCCACAACAGCCCTGAAGCCCTGCTGGGTCTGAAGCTGGTCTTCGCCCTGGGTCCCGCCGCGGCCCACGCCCTATCCGCGGCCCTGATGCACGGCTTCACCTTCGACGAGGACCGGCGCCAGGCGGCTCCGGCCGTCGGCCCCCTCGCGTTTCCCATTCCCGCCGAATAGCCGGCCCAGATTCTTCAACGGAGCCTCCGATGACCTTGGACTACCGCCGACGACCGAAAGGCGCGGCCCTGCTGCTCGCCACAACCGCGCTGATCTTCCCAGTGCTTTGCTCCCCCTCGCTGGCCCAGGCCGCGGCGCCGGCCCGGCTGATCGCAGTGTCCAATGATGCCGCCGCGTCGGATGAGGCCGGCGTCGAGTCGACAGGCGAGGTCGTCATCACCGCCCGCCACCGCACCGAGGACGTTCAGAAGGTGCCGGTCGCCGTGTCGGTGATCGGCGGTGATTTCATCAATAAAACCAATACCTCCAACATCGCCCAGATCACCCAGTTCGTGCCCAGCGTGCAGTTCACCTTCTTCAATGCGCGCAACGCCAACATCAACGTGCGCGGCATCGGCAACAATGTCGGCCTGGCCAATGATGGGATCGAGCCGGGTGTCGGCTTCTATGTCGACGGGGTGTACTATTCGCGGCCCGCGACCACGACCTTCGATCTCGCCGATATCGATCAGGTCGAGGTGCTGCGGGGACCCCAGGGCACCCTGTTCGGCAAGAACACCACCGCGGGCGCCATCAACATCACCACCCTGGCTCCCTCGTTCACCCCGGAGGTTACTGCCGAGGCGTCAGGCGGCAATCTTGGCTATTTCCAGTTCAAGGGCGCGGTGGCCGGGCCGATCATCGCCAACAAACTGGCCGGTCGCCTGTCGATCGCCACAACCAGTCGCGGCGGCCTGCTGGTCAATGAAGACGGCGGCAACCGCGTCAACGCCTATCGCAACCGCTCCATCCGCGCTCAACTGCTCTACGAGCCTACCGACAAGATCAAGGCGCGTTTGATCGGCGATTTCAGCAAACAGGACACCAACTGCTGCGTCCTGATTCTGTCAGGGATCGTCGCGCCGCCCAACGGCAAGGACTTCCGCGCCCTTGCCCAGTCGTTCGGCTATACGCCCACGGTTGATCCGTTCTCCCGCCAGGCCGACGTCAATTCCACCGTCCAGGCGCGACAGGAAACCGGCGGCGTGTCGTCTCAGGTCGACTGGACATTGCCCGGTATGATCCTGACCTCCCTTACCGCATGGCGTTACTGGAACTGGTACCCCGCCAACGACGGGGACAACACGCCCATTTCAGTCCTCACCAAGGCCCAGAACGGGGACCATGAGCGGCAGTTCACGCAGGAGTTCCGCCTCGCCTCGTCTGGAGCGGGACCGATCGACTATGTGGGCGGATTGTATCTGTTCAGCGAGCAGATGAAGGCGATCACCACCACCAGCTACGGCAATGCCGGCGCCGCCTTCATCCTTGGCGCGACCCGCCCGTCGATCATCGCCGACGGCTACACGATCAACTCGGGGGGTACCTATCACACCACCAGCCTCGCCGCCTTCGGCCAGGCCGTCTGGCACGTGACCTCACGGCTGAAACTCACCGGCGGCCTGCGTTACACCTATGATCACAAGCGAGGGTTGTTCAGTCAGGTAGCTTCGGGCGGGGCGCCGCTGACCGGGGCGCTGGCCGCCCTGGCCCCCCTTCGCGCCGCGCTGGGCACATCCACGGCGTTCAATGTCGGCTTCGACGACGGAGATGTGTCGGGACTGGCCGACATCTCCTATCAGATCACGCCCGACATCATGGCCTATGCCAACTATGCGCGCGGCGACAAATCCGGCGGTCTCAACTTGACGCAGTTGCCGGTGGGCGCCAAATCGATCATCGCCCCGGAAACCCTCAACGCCTATGAGGTGGGACTCAAGACCCGCCTGTTCGAGGGCGCCCTCACCCTGAACGGCGATCTGTTCTGGCAGAATGATCAAAACTATCAGGCCAATCTGATCGATCCGGTCATCGGCAAGCAATATCTCTCCAACGTGCCGAAGGTGCGGTCGCGGGGCGTCGAGGTCGACGCCAC
>JANYFU010000209.1 GCA_025359665.1 Caulobacteraceae bacterium | reverse complement strand
AACCGCTCCACCGCCGCGCTGCCCAGCCGATAGGGGGCGAACCGCCGGTCGAGACTCTCCACCGCCGGGTCGGGATAGCGCACCGGCGTGGTCCAGTCGCGGTCCAATGCAAAGTCCGAAGCCATGCCGACGCCTCCCCAGGATCTCTTGACCGTTCGCCGGCTTTGCGCCGGGTCGAAGTTCTCCGGGACCCTAAAGCGTGATAGGCGCCATTCAAAGCCACCGGGAGGATCGTGTGAAACCCATAGTCGTGTCGGCGTTCGCGCTCTGGGCTATCGCGCCCCTGGTCCTGGCCCAGATTCCGGGTGTGCCCAGCCAACCTGGACCTGTCATCCAGCAGAACGCGCGGGACGCCTTTCGCCGCGAGGATCAGCTTGAATCCCTGCTGCGCCTCCAGCGCGAGTCCTTCCTCATCGCCAAGAGCACCTATGATCACGGCGATTTCGCCCTGGCGCGGCGGCTGTTTCAGACCATCGCCGAGGGGGAATCGCCACCCTCGCAATATTTCATGGGGGTGATGTGCGCCAAGGGCGAAGGCGGCCCCCGTGATGACGTTCAGGCGGCCGGTTGGTTTCGCAAGGCGGCCGACAAAGGCGTCGCTGAGGCCCAGTTCAACCTGGCCATGGCCTATCTGGCCGGCCAGGGTGTGACAGCGGACAATGAACAGGGCGCGAAATGGCTTCGACGCGCCGCCGACCAGGGCTTGGCGCGGGCCCAGTTCAATCTGGGCGTGCTCTACGAGAACGGCCAGGGCGTGCCGCCGGATGCCGACCGGGCCGCCGCCTGGTATCGCAAGGCCGCTGCCGGGGGCGTGAAATAGTGAAGCCATTCAAACGCCTCACGCTAAGAATCAATCCCGCTGCCCTGAGCGTCATGGCCATCGCCTTAATGTCCGGTCGCGCCGCCGCCGCCGACCACCACGCCTGCCAGGTCCATATAGGCCACCCTTGGGTGAGGGCGACCCCAAACGCCGCGCCCACCGCGGCTGGCTACCTGACCGTGACCAACACCGGGCGGACCGCCGACCGACTGCTGGGCGGGACCACGCCTGACGCCAAGGCGATCGAGCCGCACGCCATGTCCATGGCTGGCGGGATTATGCGCATGCGCCTGCTGCCGGCTGGTTTCGAGATCGCGCCGGGCGCGACCCTGACCCTGTCACCGATGGGAGATCACCTGATGCTGATCGGCCCCATACGCCGCTTCAAGCCTGGCGACCGGATCCCCGCCACCCTGCGCTTCGCCCACGCCGGCGCGGTCAGGGTGGAGTTCGCGGTGCTGGCCGACGCCCCCCGCTAGCGACGCCCAGGCTAGAACGCGTAGCCCACCTGGATCTTGAAGAACGCCGGGGCGACCAGTTGCCCCGCCGTGTCGTTCATCTCCTGGCTCGTGGCGCTGTTCACGTGCTGATATATCGGCAGGGCGACATCGGCGCTTATCCGATACCGACCCGCGCGAACCTCGACGCCCGGCGAGATCAGCAGCCGCTCATAGCCGGAGTTGGGCGAGTCGGAATTAACGCCAGTGTCGTGGTTGCGATAGGTGTTGATCAACTGGAGCATTGGCGCGATCCGCGACAGGCTCCCGAACGCGCCCAGATCGTAACTCAGGCCCAGGGCGCTGTTGAACTCGTTTCCGGGCCGATATCCGTCTCGTTCGGCCACCGCCACCTGATAGCGGGCGCGGGCGAACCAGGCGAGCTTGCCGTTGGCGGTGACCTTCCCCAGGTGATAGGCGCCGAAGATCAGATCGGTGCTTCCCGTGCCCGGCAGGGTGTCTCGGTCGAACTCGGCGCCGCCGAGCGGCCCGTTGGGGCCGACATCGTCGCCGGTCGGAACCTTGACACCCAGCGTCAACCCCGTGGACCGATCGCTCGCGAGGCCGGTGTAGGTGGCGGTGAGCTGCAGATCGCCCAGGGCGGTCAGGTGCGCGTTTCGGGGGCTGCCTTCCGGACCGGCCACGGTTCCGTCGTCCGTGGTGGTGAAGCCGCGGTCATAGATCGGCAGCTCGGCCATGATCGTCCATCG
>JANYFU010000195.1 GCA_025359665.1 Caulobacteraceae bacterium | reverse complement strand
ATCGACAGCCAGGCGGGCCTGGGCCATGAAGTTCATGCCAAAGGCATCGCCGATATCGGCGAAGAAGGGAAACACCTCGTCGCGTACCCAGGTGACCAGCTGCTGGCCCGACAGGGCGTAGGCCCAGGACGACCAGCGCATGCGATCGCGCGGCACGGACTTCACGCCTTCCGCCGGCGCGTTCAGGGGATTGCGCAGCGGCCAGTCGCCCGCGAACAGAGACTGGTAGGGGCGGCCCGTGGCCTTTGCCTGACGCAGGTTCGACCCGTCGATACCCTCGATCATGTAGAAGAAGAACAGGAAGCTGAGCTGCTCGGCGTTGGAGAGCGGGTCGGGAAAGCCGCCGCCGTAGAGATAGTCGCGGATCTGATCGACCTTGCGGCGCATGTCCGGCGTGAAGGTCATGGTTGGCCTCTAGTTCAGGGGTGTTTCACGGCCGGCCGAATCATCATCCGCCGACACCGCTCCATCTATACCGAACACTGCCTGATTCATGCGGCGTAGGGCGCTTTCGAGTTCCGCTTCGCCGCCGAACGCGGCGCGGGCGCGCTCGAAACCGCCATTCATTGAAAGCGGCGGACGATCGAAGCGCCAGCTTTCGAACAGGGTCATATCGGCCACGTTGGCCTTGATCTGCTCCTTCACCAGATGAAGCAGGCGCAGCTGATCGGAATTGAACGCCTCATCGCCAAGCCAGGTTTCGAACGCCGCGCCCAACGCCTCGGCGGCGGCGACGTCGGCATCCATGAAGGCGTGGCCAGCCTCATCAATGGTGACCCATTCGCGTGTCGCCGGGTCGATCTCGTCATGCACATCGAGAGTGAGCATCCGGCGCGGTTGGCCAAACGGGCGGGTCGGCTCTCTTACGACGACAAAGCCGCCCTCGCCGGGTGTTTCATCGTCGCCATGCAGCAGCGTGACACCCGTGAAATCCCACATGGTGAAGCGGTCCTTGCCTGGCGACAAGCGCGTCCCTCGGCCGCGCATCTGCTGGTAGAGGATCGAGCTGCGGGTGAAGCGCGCCATGACGAGGTTGCGCACTTCAGGGCAATCAAAGCCGGTGTCGAGCATGTTCACGCTGACAAGAATCTGCGGAAATTCCTCTTTCTTGAAACGCTTGATCTTAGCCGGGCCATCGACGCTGTCCTCTTCACCAAGGCCGGAGATAACGAAATCGGCGTAGCGCGTGGTTGGGCTAGGCTTCTTGTCGGAGAACTCGGCGTCGAACATCCGGGCAAGGGTCTCGGCGTGGCGCTTGGTGACGGCGAAGACGATGGTCTTTCCCCAATCGGGCGCCCGGCGGACGCCATTGCCGCCGGTGTAGCCGTTTTCCAGGACCTGCCGGAATTCGCGCACCATGGCGCGGTTACGCTCTGGGACGGTGAATTTGCGCTCCAGCGCCGTGGGGTCGACGATGATGGGATCACGCTCGGCGAACAGTCTTTCCAACTCGGCCCGCGTGGCCGCGTCCAGGGCATCCCAATCGATTTCCGCGCGCGTCACTGGGAAGCCGTCGGTAGCCGCAGTCCGCGCCGTCATGGCGCGGTAGATGTCGTAGGGAACAAGATGGCCGTCGGCGATGGCTTCGGTCATCCCATAGGTGAAGGTCGGCCGCGCGACCTCGAAGAACCGCAGCGTGTCGCGGATCGCCGCCCGATCCTCGTCATCCACATCGGGGGCGTCGGTCATCACGCAGGGCGTGGCCGTCAAGCCGATCTTGACGCCGTCGAAATGATCAAGGGCGCGGCGCCACCTGCCGTAGATGCTGCGGTGGCACTCGTCGATAACGACGAGGTCGAAATAGCCCGATGAGTATTTTTCGTATTCGTTCACCAAAGTCTGAAGGGTGACGATAGTGATGCGCTTTTCATCCTGAAACCGGCGGCCCGTCCGTGGGACGCGATAGCAGGGCAGATGCGGCAGATGCTCGGCGAAGGCGTCCTCGGCCTGCACCGCCAAGGTGCTACGGTCCACCACGAACAAGGCGCGCGTGGTCCAGTTCGCTTCAAACAGACGCTTGATCAGCGCCGCCGCCGTCCGGGTCTTGCCCGTGCCGGTGGCCATCTCGACCAGCATCTTGCGCCGCCCTCCGGCGATCTCACGCGACAGGGTTTCGATGCAGTCGATCTGATAGTCGCGTCCGGCGGAGCCGGCGATCCGGCGGTCGATCGGCGTGACGAGCAGGTTTCGCCTGATCTCCCGGGCCGCCTTGCGCCGGGCCAGGTCGTCCTGGCTGAAGACGGTTTCGACGCGCCGGAAATGGGCGTCCTGAGTCTTGTCCCGAAACCAGACTTCCTCGCCGCTCGACAGAAAGATGAACGGCACATCGAGTTGGGTGGCGTAGCGCAGCCCCTGAGCCTCACCGGCGGTGAGATTTACGCTGGTGCTCTTGGCCTCGAGAACGGCCAGGGCGCGACCTTGACGATCAAACAGCGCGTAGTCGGCCCGCCCCCCGTCGTCGAGCGGATATTCGAACCGCACGCCTACACCGTCGGTCAATCGCCAATCGGCATCTTTCAAGAGCTGGTCGATCTTGACCCGCGCGAAGGCTTCGTTTGGCAAGATCACACCGCCCCGTGGAACTTTGAACGGCATGATACTTCCGCGGCACGGGATAAAGAAGCGTTGAGTTGGTCCTTGCTTGGTCGACCGCGCCGTCGACTTTGCGGAAACGACGAAGTAACAGCACGTCCTGGAACATTTGTAGAACGACAGTGTGAACATGCCGTTGGCGTTCGACATCAACTACCATCCTGATCTCTCGGGCTTTGATCAGAAGGTGACCTTCGAGGAGATTGCAGCTGCCGCGCGAGATGAACCGCCGGGGCCGAATCCGCCGTGGACGTGGATGGGGGAGCTGGCTAAGGCGGTTGAGTGCCGGCGCCCCCGGGGGCGGCAACGGACGCTCTTTTCGGGGCTTATGACAGATCGTCCTTGTGACGGAGCCTCGGGCGTCGCTACGAGTTAGATTCAAGTCTCGTATTGCGTCCCAGAAACTCGGAGTCCGTCCTGTCGGTCCTCGCCGCCCTGCATCATGTCACCCGTTACCGCTATGACCGCCTGGTCGAGCTGGGGCCGCAGACCATCCGTCTGCGCCCGGCGCCGCATTGCCGCACCAGGATCCCCAGCTATTCGCTGAAGATCACGCCGGCCAACCACTTCATCAACTGGCAGCAGGACCCGCACGGCTCGTGGCTGGCGCGCGTGGTGTTTCCCGAGCGCACAACCGAATTCAGCGTGTCGGTCGATCTCACCGCCGACCTGACGGTGATCAATCCGTTCGACTTCTTCGTCGAACCCTATGCCGAGACGTTTCCGTTCGCCTATCCCACCGACACCGCCCGCGACCTTGCCGCCTATTTCGCGGTCGACGAAGACGGCCCGCTGCTGAGCCAGATCGTCGCGTCCGTGAACCCGGCCGGGCGCACGACGGTCGACTATCTGGTCTATCTCAACGCCGAGGTCCGCAGCCGGGTGGCCTATGTGGTGCGCCTGGAACCGGGCGTGCAGAGCCCCGACGAGACCCTGTCTCTCGGCTCGGGCTCATGCCGCGACAGCGCCTGGCTGCTGGTGCAGATGTTCCGCAAGCTGGGCCTGGCGGCGCGATTCGTCTCCGGCTACCTGCTGCAGTTGAAGGCCGACATCGACCCGATCGAGGGTCCGCTGGGCACTCAGGTGGATTTCACCGACCTGCACGCCTGGGCCGAGGTCTACATTCCCGGGGCCGGCTGGATCGGCCTGGACGCCACCTCTGGCCTGCTGTGCGGCGAGGGCCATATCCCGCTGGCCGCCGCGCCGCACTATCGCTCGGCCGCCGCCATCATCGGCGTGGCCAGCGCCACGGCGGTGGAATTCGACTTCGAGATGACCGTCACCCGGGTGGCCCAGCCGACCCGGATCACTCGCCCGTTCGAAGATCCGGACTGGCAGGCCCTGGTGGCGCTGGGCGAGGCGGTCGAGATCGATCTGACCGCCCAGGACGTGCGCCTGACCATGGGCGGCGAGCCGACCTTCGTCTCCATCGACGACCGCGAGGCGGCCGAATGGAACACCGCCGCCACCGGCCCGACCAAGACGGTGATCGGCGAGCAGCTGCTGCGCCGGCTTCGCGATCGCTTCGCGCCAGGCGGCCTGATCCACCATGGCCAGGGCAAATGGTATCCGGGCGAACCGCTGCCGCGCTGGGCCCTGGGGCTGTTCTGGCGGCGTGACGGCCGGCCGGTGTGGCGCGGCGCCGACCGCGATCCGGGCGAACATCCGGCGGCGACCACGGCGGACGGCGCGGCCCTGATCGGGCGTCTCGCCCAGCAACTCGGCCTGGCTCCGGATCTGGTGCTGGAGGCCCGGGAGGACCCGCTGCACTGGATCAAGGCCGAGAGCGACCTGCCCGAGAACATCACTGTCGACGACCTCACCCTGGACGACCCCAAGGGCCGCGCCACCCTGGTCGCGGCGATCGACGGCGGTCTCTCCAAGACTGTCGGCCATGTGCTGCCCATCCGCCGCGCGGCCGGCGGAGCCGAGGGCGACGGCTGGGTCAGCGAGGCCTGGAAGTTCCGGCGCGGTGGCGTGTTCCTGGCGCCGGGAGATTCACCCGTCGGGCTTCGCCTGCCGTTCGACGGCCTGCCGGTGCTGGAACCAGAGGACTATCCGACCCTGGTTCCCCGCGACCCTTATGAAGCCCGGGACGAGGCCCCGTCGTTCGATGCAATCTATTCGACGGGAAAAACCACCAGCGCCGCCGCAAAGCCCCAACCGGCCAAGGTCAAGACCGGCCCGGTGCGCACCGCGCTTTCGGTCGAGGCCCGCAAGGGCTGGCTGTATGTGTTCATGCCGCCAGTCGCGCGCCTGGAAGACTACCTGGAACTGATCGCCCAGGTCGAGGTGGCGGCGGCCGGCCTGCGGGTGCGGATCGAGGGCTACACGCCCCCGGACGACCCCCGCCTGGCGGTGCTCAAGGTCACCCCCGATCCGGGCGTCATCGAGGTCAACGTCCAGCCGGCCGCCACCTGGGACGAGACGGTGGAGATCACCAGCGGCCTCTATGAGGACGCCCGGGCTTGCCGCCTGACCGCCGACAAGTTCATGATCGACGGGCGCCACACCGGCACCGGCGGCGGCGCCCACGTGGTGGTCGGCGGCGCCAACCCGGCCAATTCGCCGTTCCTGCGCCGCCCGGACGTGCTGAAAAGCCTTCTGCTGTACTGGCAGCGCCATCCATCGCTCTCCTACCTGTTCTCCGGCCTGTTCATCGGCCCCACCAGCCAGGCGCCCCGGGTCGACGAAGCCCGGCACGACGCGCTCTATGAACTCGACATCGCGCTGTCGATGATCCCCGCCCCGGGCGAAGGCGAGGAGCCGGCCGCGCCCTGGCTGGTCGATCGCCTGCTGCGCAATCTGCTGATCGACGTGGCGGGCAACACCCACCGCACCGAGATCTGTATCGA
>JANYFU010000127.1 GCA_025359665.1 Caulobacteraceae bacterium | reverse complement strand
TGCGCTCGCCTTCCGCGATCGATGCGGTCGGCGAACTGGCGCGCGAACCGGACAGGTGGAAGGATTCGGGAAAAACCCACGACTCAGATCGTGATCCGGGGCACTTTCTGAACTTGGGCGATGATGGGCGCATTTTCGGCGGGCCGTCGCTTGACGCCTTGCCCGAGACCCGCGCCGCCTATGACACCGCCCTTCGCGCGGTGGGCGTCGACAGCTGGAAGGCGGGGTACCTGCCCTACGCGATCGTCGATGGCTGGCAGCAGTTGACCACGGACTTTGCCTATTGGCGCGTCGACAGCGCGGCGGCGAACGGCGCCGACCGTGATCACCGCGTCTGGTTTGTGGCCGACCGCGCGCGCCGGGAGGCCCTGGTTCTCAGGGATCTTGGCGTGCTGGCCCACTATGTCGGCGACGCAAGTCAGCCACTGCATGTCACTGTGCATTTCAGTGGCTGGGGTCCATGGCCCAATCCCGAGCATTACACTCAGGAGCGAATTCACGCCTTTTTCGAGGGCGAGTTCGTTCGCCGGCATGTCGACGCCCCCGCCGTTCGGGCGGTTATGGCTCCCTATGCCGACTGCCGGTGCGCCATCGCGGCCTGGACGTCCGCTTATCTGAGTGCGACGAACCGCCAAGTCGTCCCATTCTATCAGCTTCAGAAGGCCGGCGGTTTCCTGGCCGGTGATCCGCGTGGCCGGGACTTCGCGGCCGCGCGTCTGGCGGCGGGAGCCTCGGCCCTGCGTGATCTGGTCCTTGACGCCTGGCATGCCAGTGCGACGGGCAAGGTCGGCTGGCCGGCGGTCGGCGTCGCCGATGTGGAGGCCGGTAAGGTCGATCCGTACGACTCGCTCTATGGATCCGACTGATACGCGGCGACGCCGGAAGGACAGATATGGCCGAGTGTGTGCTGATTGACGGCAAGGCCCGCGCCGAAGCCCTGCGGTCCAGCGTAGCTGAGCAAGTGGCCCGCCTCAAAGCCGAGCACGGTGTCCAGCCGGGCCTCGCGGTCGTGCTGGTCGGCGACGACGCGGCCAGCCAGGTCTATGTGCGGTCCAAGGGTGAGCAGAGCCTGGCCATCGGCATGCATTCGGTCACTCACCGTCTCGCGGCCGACACCACTCAGGACGCTTTGATCGCTCTCGTCGAAAACCTGAATCAGGACCCGGCGATCCACGGTGTCCTCGTCCAGTTGCCGCTGCCGCCCCATCTCGACGCCGGCGCCGTGCTGGCGCGCCTGAACCCCGACAAGGACGTGGACGGCCTGACGGTGGCCAGCGCCGGTCGCCTTGCCAGCGGCCTGGAGGCGCTGACGCCCTGCACGCCCCTGGGCTGTCTGATCCTTTTGCGGGAAGCCCTTGGGGGTTTGTCGGGTCTCAACGCCCTGGTCCTGGGCCGCTCGGTGCTGGTTGGCCGTCCGGTGGCCGCGCTGCTCCTGGCCGAAAATTGCACAGTAACCATCGCCCACTCGCGCTCGCGCAATCTTCCCGCGTTGTGTGGCAGCGCCGATATCCTGGTGGCGGCGGTGGGCCGACCGGAGATGGTCCGGAGTAGCTGGATCAAACCCGGCGCGGCGGTGATCGACGTAGGCATCAATCGTGTGCCGTTCCGCGATCCGGAACAGGCGGCGCTCGGACGCACCCGACTGGTCGGCGACGTAGCGTTCAAGGAGGCCCGCGGCGTGGCCGGTTGGCTGACGCCGGTTCCGGGTGGCGTCGGGCCGATGACCGTCGCTTGCCTGTTGCAAAACACCCTGACGGCGGCCAGGCGCCAGGCCGGCCTCGATCGGGACGGACAGTGAACGGCCCCGCCGATCCGGCGCGACGGGTCGGCGCGGGACGCAAGGCTGTTGCCCGTCCCAAGCCACGCCCACAATGCGCGGCTCTGCCGTATCGGCTAACGTCTGGTCTTGAAATTCTGCTGGTCACTTCCCGTGAAACCGGGCGGTGGGTGATACCCAAGGGCTGGACGATGAAGTCCAAGACGCGCCGCGAGGTGGCGGCGCTGGAGGCTCTCGAGGAGGCGGGTATCGAGGGTAAGATCATGAAGAAGTCGTTGGGCGCGTACAACTATCAGAAAATCCTGCGTTCAGGTCAGAGTCAGGCCTGCCGGGTGACGGTCTACGCGTTGCAAGTGACCACCCAGCACGATAGCTGGCGCGAACAGGACCAGCGCAGCTCCCAATGGTTCGTCTGGGACGCCGCCGCGGCGGCCGTCAACGAGCCTGGCTTGACGCGTCTGATTAAACGTTTCGCGAAGTCGGCCCGCGCCTCGGGCGGCGACATTGCGGTCGCCACCGCTGAATCGCCGGACGCCGTCGAAGGCCTGCTCCTTGAAAACGCTATCGCCGAATGATGTGAAGTCTGGGCGGCTAGGCCCTCAGGCTTGGCCCTTGGTGTCCACCCAAGCCACCAGCTGGGTCAGTAATTTCAGAACGGCGTCGTCGAAGGCCGCGGCGATGGCGTGCACTGAATTCGACCCTGCGGGCGTCGTGACCTGAAACAGGCGGCTGCTTCCAATCCGCGAATCCTTGCGGTCGGAGAGGGCCGCATAGACCTCCACCACGGCGCGGGGGGCGGCGTCCGGCACCTTGTCATAGCGAGCCTCGAAGGCGCGGACATCGACCTTCAGCACGTAGTCGCTCGGAGCTGGCTCGCCGGCGGCTAGCAATCGGGCCGGACCTGCGTGGACATCGAACGCTCGCGTCAGGGCCGCCTCGAACAGCGATCCGGCTGGGCCGACCCATCGGGCTCCGCCGACATAGGCGGCCTGATCGCCGGTGATGGTCAGAATCCGGTCGCCCGCCGCGGCGTGTTCGAAGCTGATGAAGGCCGGCCGGACGGTGAAGCGCGGTCCCGTCGCCGGCGACGGCGCCACTGCGGCCGAGTCCGCGCCGAACCGGTAGAGCTGAGCGGGGGTCGTCTTCGGCAAAAGAGAAATGCATCCCGAAAGGGAAATGGCGACCAGAACGGCGACGCCGGCGGGGGCCGCGCCTCGGGGAAACGGAATCCTCATGGCTTGACCTTGATCTCCTTGGCCGGGGCTTTGCCGATCAGGCCCCGAGGGTCGGTCTGCACCTCGCCCAGCACCTGGTCGAGGTGATCGGTGGCTCGCTGCAGGCTGGCGATGGTTGCTGTAAGCTGCGGCAGTCCGGTGGTGGCAAAGTCCTCGGCGGGACCCTGGAGCTTGGTAAGTGTGCCGCGCAGTTCCTTGGCCGCGACCTGAATCTCGCCGGCCGCGTCGCTCAGCTTGACCATGGTCTTGCGACCATCGCCATCCAGCAGCGACTGGCCGGATTTGGCCAGCGCCGCGATCTGCTTGGTTGCGTCGTCGGCGTCCTGAAGGGTCTTCTGGGCGTCGTCGATGATTGATTTGCGTTCCCTGAGTTCCGCCGTCACCGCCTGAACGTCACTCATGGTGGCGCTGAGGGTCTTGATGTTCTCGTCCGAGAACACCCGGTTGACGCGGTCCAGGGCCTCGACGGTCCGCTGCACGATAAAGCCGCCACCGGCCAACAGGTCCGACAGGGCGTCGCGCTGGCTGGCCAGTCGCGGAACGTGTCCCTCGGCCACGGTGTCCTTCAATAGCGGCTTGGACGCTGTCCCGGCGGTGATCTGGATATAGTTGACGCCGGTGATGCCTAGCGGCTCAAGGGTGGCGTAGGAATCGGCGCGGATCGGCACATCGGTGGTGACGCGCGACCTGGCCACCACCAGCCGGGGATCCTGGGGATCCAGCGATATACGGCTGACGTCGCCGACCTTGATGCCGTTGAAATGCACCTCGCCACCTTGAGCCAGGCCCCGGACTGGTCCCTGGAACACGATGTCATAGACGTCGTAGTCGCGGCTGAACTTGCGGCCGGCCAACAGCACGGCGAACACCACCAGGGCCACCAGCAGGACTGTCGAGGCCAGCCCCACCAGCGCGTAATTGGCGTTGCGTTCCATCAGGCCGCCTTCCCTGCGATTTCAGCTTCGCGCGTACCTGCGGCGGCCCGGCCGCGGACCCCGTGGAAGTAGCTCTGAATCCAGGGATGATCAAAGGTCTCCAGTTCCCGCACCGGGGCCATCGCCACCACCTTCTTGTCGGCGATCACCGCCACCTGGTCGGTGATCCTGTACAGACTGTCCAAATCGTGGGTAATCATGAACACCGTCAATTTCAGCCCATCGGAGAGTTCGTCGATCAGGGTGTCAAAGGCCGCCGCGCTGATCGGATCAAGGCCCGAGGTCGGCTCGTCAAGAAACAGCAGTTCCGGATCCAGCGCCAGCGCGCGCGCCAGGCTGGCGCGCTTGATCATGCCACCCGACAGTTCGGAGGGTTTCAGGGCTCCAGTGTCGGCCGGCAGGCCGGCGAGGGCGATCTTCAGATCCGCCAGTTCGCCGATCTCGCGCTTGCCAATTTTGGTGTGTTCGAGCATCGGGGCCGCGACATTCTCCTTTACCGTCAAGTTGGACCACAGCGCGCCCTGCTGGAACAGCACGCCCCAGCGGCGCTCGATGGCCGTCCACTGACGGCGCTTGGCATAGCGGATGTCCTGGCCGAACACCTTCACCGAACCGCCCTGGGGTTCGCGAAGGCCGATGATGGTGTTGAGCAGCACCGACTTGCCCGCGCCGGACCCGCCCACCACGCCAACGACCTGGCCGCGCGGAATGGTCAGGTTCAGGCCCTCGTGGATCACATGGTCACCATAGCGGGAGACCAGATCGCGCACTTCGATCGGGGCCGCGGCGGCTTCAAGAGGGGCTTCCGGCTCGACGCTCATACGTTCAGCTGCATGTAGATCAGCGCGAAGATCGCATCGATCAGAATCGCGGCGAAGATCGCCTGGACCACGGCCGATGTCACCCGGCGTCCCAGCGACTCCACGTCGCCGCCAACCTCCAGCCCCTGCCGGCAACCTATCCCAGCGATTACCACGGCCATCACCGGCGCTTTGGACATGCCCACCCAGAAATGGGTGATGCCGACATTGTCGATCAGCCGCTGGAAGAAGATCGTCGGACTTAGATCCAGGACCGTGGTGGTCACCGCCAGGCCGCCGGCCAAGCCGGCCAGGGTAGCCACGAACACCAGCAGGGGGATGGTGAACAGCAGCGCCATGAACCTTGGAAACACCAGCGCGTCGAATGGATCGATCCCCAGGACCTGCATGGCGTCGATCTCCTGATTCATCTTCATCGAGCCGATTTCCGCCGCGAACGCCGAGGCCGACCGGCCCGCCAGCAGCAGGGCGGTGATCAGGACGTTGAACTCGCGCAGGACCGAGATACCGATCAGTTCGACGGCGAACACCTGCGCCCCGAACTGACGCAGCAGATTGGCCCCCAGCAGCCCGACCACCGCGCCGATAAAGAACGTGGTCATTGCCACGATGGGGATCGCGTCCAGCCCGGCCCGTTCCGCCAGGGAGAACACCGCGGCCCAGCGGACTCGCCTTGGATTGGCGATAGCGCGGCCGGTCGCCACCAGCAGATGACCATTGAAGACGTTGATATCGACGATGTTGAGGCCGATGTCGGCGACCGCGCGGCCGATGCGGTCGAACACGCCGTACAACGCACCCCTTGACGTTTTGGCGCTTGGCTTCGCCTGGCTGGCGGCTTCGACCATCTTCAGCAGTTTGTCGACCTCGGGCGAGGCGACGATGCGATCGTCATGGCCCGCCCGCCGCGCGGCGCGCAGAACACCATAGGCGCCGGAGGTGTCGCAGCGCCCGACCTGGGTCAGATCGATGGTGGCGCCCTTGGTCTTCCGCAGCGCCGTCGTCAGGCGTTCCGACGCGCGGCCCATCTCCACGGCGGTCCAATCGCCGGTCAGAATGGCCGTGGCGCCGCCCTCGGTGTTTTCAACGCGAAAATCAGCGGCCTGCGGCATCTGTGGTCGATATCCAGCCCAAGCCCCGTCAAGCCACCCGTCTGGGCGACCCTTACCTTTCCCGACCCTATCAGAGCCGGGTGGAACAACCAATCTCAACGTCAGATCGGATCACGATGGGCGCTGTGTGCTCGGCGCATGGGCTATGCGCAGTAGATTGGCGGCGCCTGGGGCGCCCTTCGGCGGTCCCGCCACGATCAACACCCGCGCGCCGGGGTCCGCCAATCCCAGGTCCGCCGCCATTCTGGCGGCTTCGTCGGTCATCGTTTCTATGTCGGGCGGTTGCGCCGCCACGCGGGGCTCCAGCCCCCATACCAGGCCGAGCGAACGCGCCACCCGGATGTTGTCGGTGATGGCCAGAATCGGGTGCGCCGGCCGCTCGCGAGCCACCCGCCGCGCCGTTCCGCCGCTGTTGGTGTAGGCTACCAGGCAGGCTGTCGACCGCGCCCGGGCGGCCATCGTGGCGGCTTCGATCAGGACGTCGGCGTCCTCGTCGGCGTCCAGGCCATGTTCCGCGCGCATCAGGTCGGGCCAGTTGGGGTCGGCCTCCACCCGGCGAATGATGGCGTCCATCATGCT
This sequence comes from Caulobacteraceae bacterium, assembly GCA_025359665.1. Taxonomy (GTDB): domain Bacteria; phylum Pseudomonadota; class Alphaproteobacteria; order Caulobacterales; family Caulobacteraceae; genus Acaudatibacter. The sequence continues at coordinate 2,126 of JANYFU010000127.1, read as the reverse complement.
CACCGCCTCTCGCGGCCACGCGCCGGCGGCGGATTCGGCCGACAGCATCAGGGCGTCAGCCCCCTCATAGACTCCCCCCGCCACGTCGGAGGCTTCGGCCCGGGTCGGTGAGGGGCTGGTGGTCATCGATTCCAGCATCTGGGTGGCGATGATCACCGGCACGCCGCGCCGCCGCGCCGCGCGCACGATGGTCTTCTGCGCCACCGGCACGTCCTCGGGTGCAAGCTCGACCCCGAGGTCTCCTCGCGCCACCATCAGCCCGTCGCTGACGTCGAGAATCGCGTCGAGATTGAGCAGCGCGGCCGGTTTCTCGATCTTGGCCAGGATCGCGGCCCGGCCGCTGACCAGCCGGCGCAGATCGGCCATGTCCTGGGCCTGCTGCACGAATGAAAGGGCGATCCAGTCGACACCCAGGCGCAGGGCGAACTCCAGGTCGCCCCGGTCCTTGTCGGTCAACGCCGGGACCGGGATGGTCACGCCTGGAACCGCCAGCCCCTTGTGGTCGGACAGCCGCGCTCCCGCCACGACCGCGCAGTCGGCGAAGCCCTCGCCGACTGAATTCACGACCAGGCGGGTCTTGCCGTCATCCAGCACCAGCATGGCGCCGGGATGGAGGACGCTCAGCACCTCGGGGTGCGGCAGCTGGACACGCCCGTTATCCCCAAGGGCCGGGTCGAGATCCAGTCTCAGCGGGTGGCCGGGCCATATGGTGATCCCGCCATCGGCGAACCGCCCTAGCCGGAACTTCGGACCCTGCAGGTCGGCCAGCGCCGCCAGGGGGCGGCCAATCAGAGTCTCCGCCGCCCGCACATCGGCGAGCGCCAAGGCGTGGTCTTGGTGGGAGCCATGACTGAAATTCAGGCGAAAGACATCGACCCCGAGCGTCGCCAACTCGAGCACCATATCCGCTCCCCGGCTGGCGGGGCCGAGCGTGGCGACGATGCGGGTGCGGCGGTGGCGGATCATTGCGCGCACTTAGCCTGGAAAGCGCTCGCGCGCGACCGCCAGCTTATTTCGCCAGGACGCCGGTCGCTTCGTCAAGCTTCGCGCCGGCCGCGTTCAGGACGGCGGCCGTCCTGCCGATGTAGTCGCCCGCCTCGGCCCAGCGCCGGCTTTCGATCGCCTCACGGACACCGGGCAGGGTTTTGGCGCCGTAACCGGTCAACAAGCCTGGGGCGTAGATCAGATGCCGATACCAGGGACGTCCTGGCAGGCCCCGAGAATCGGTCAGCGCCTGCTCCACCCCTTGGAGAATGGTGTCCGCTTTCGCCGCCCGCTCGGGGGCCGTCGGCGTCATGGCCACATCGTCATAGGCCTTGGCGCTGGCCTTCAACCGGCTCAGGGCGGCATCGAGCGGCGCGAAGTCCAGATCCGGCCCCACCGTCTCCGGCTCAGGCGGACCCGAAGTGATCGTCGGATCATCTGAAAGGGCGAAGGCCTTTTCATCCAGCAGTCGGTTGACGGTGACGGCGTGCTCGCGCTGGGCGGTCGCCAGTTTCTTCAGGGCCTCGACCTGTTCCGCTACGGTCGCCGCCATGTCACTGAACTGGAACGGCGCCAGATCGGCGTTTGCCGCCCGCAGGACGAGCCGCCCGGCGGTCTTGGCCAGGGCGACGCTGTAGGTGAAGCCCGGGTCGCCGAACCTGTCATAGTGCTCGAAGGTGTCATAGGCTGAGTGGTAGACGCCGCCGGACTGGCCCTCGCCGTCGAAACCGAAGTTGATCGACGCTATGCCCAGGTGCTGCACGAACGGCGTGTAGTCCGACCCGGACCCAAGGTCGCCCACCGGCAGGTCGCCACCGGCCGCCGCGCCCTTGGCGCGCGACTTGAGCTCTGGGCTGGCGTCCAAAGCCAGGGCCCGGACCTGGATCTCCGCCATGGCGCGGTCGCGAACGCTGACCCCGGTTTCCGGATCGGTCACGGACGCCGCCGCCTGATCGAACAGCCGCCGCAGGGAATAGCTGGTTTCGGCGCTCAGCACGCCACGGTTGTTGCCGTCGGTGTTGATATAGACCACGGCCTTGGACTGGATTTCGGCGGCGTGGGTCTCGGCCCATTCGGTCGAGCCCAGCAGGCCCGGCTCCTCGCCATCCCAACTGGCGTAGACCAGGGTTCGCGCCGGCCGC
>JANYFU010000125.1 GCA_025359665.1 Caulobacteraceae bacterium | reverse complement strand
AGGAAATCCCGCGCCAGGGTCAGCTTGGCGTTGCGCGAGGCGGTGAGGGACAGCCGGTCTAGGAGATGGGCGAAGGCGCGCATGAGATCGTCATACAACACCAGCGTCGGGCGCCGATCCAGCGGCGGCCGAAAGGATCAGGCGGCTGGGAATCGCGCCGCGTAGGGCTCCGGGGCGAGCCGCGCGGTGTTGGCGACGAAGCAGATGGTGTGGTAGTTGCCACAGATTGCAATGATCTCCAGCTGCTGGGCCAGGGTCCAGATCGACGCCGCCTCCGCGTAGGTCTCTGGACCGATGGCTCCGGTTGAGCACAGCTCGTCGATCGCGCGGATCAGCAGGCTCTCCTCGGCGGTCCAGCCGTCCGAGGCGTGATCGCCCAGCCGCGTGGCCGCGATCCGCGCCTCGCTCAGCTTGGCGGCGCGCCCGAACGCCGCGACGTGCACTCCCCACTCATAGTCGCAGTCCAGGTTGGCGGTGGTCCGCAGGATGGCGATCTCCCTCATGCGAAGGGTCAGCGGGCTGTCCCTGTCGAGCAGATTGGCCACGGCGATCCTCAGGAACCGCAGGCTGTTCGCGAAGGTCCGGAATAACGCGACTATATGTCCGTCACGTTGCGGATATCGCTCGAGAACCGCCGCCACGTCCGGCGGAAACGGTGCTTCCAGGGGAGAAAGGCGATGGGACATGCCATAAATCCGTGCTACTCAAAACGTAGCAATCGATAAGCTACATAATCAGTAGCGTCAACAGGCGTGGCGAACATGGATAGTCCGGCGAAAAATCGGGTCAGGGGGTCTAGCACCGGTCGCCCGATCATGGTGCTGCTGGACGCGCTGGGCCGGCGCTGGACCTTGCGTATCCTCTGGGAACTGCGGGCCGGCCCCGTGACCTTTCGCGCGCTGCGCGATTTTTGCGACGCTGTGTCGCCAACCGTGCTCAACACGCGCCTGAAGGATCTGCGCGCGCTCGATCTGGTCGAACTGACGCCCGCCGGTTTCGTCTACACCGCCTGGGGACGCGAGCTGGCCGAACAGCTCGATCACCTGAGCGCCTGGTCGGAGCGGTGGGCGCATCGCCCTTATCCTAACCTCGGCGGGGTTGAGTGAGACGAGCCACCTCGGCGTCGATCTCCGCCCGAGAGCCTGGAGTGGGTTTCCGCGCAAGGTCGGCGACTATCTTCAGCGCGGCCGGGTCGACGTCTGGATTCCCGCCCGCGCGCACCATTGTCGAGTGACCCATAGCGATATATGTTGCCGATATCAGTTGTGAGATATCCGATGCGGACCTTGGTCGATATTCCCGAACACGACGTCGCGGCGCTGGACGAATTGCGGCGAGATCGGCATGTCTCGCGGTCGGCGGTCATTCGCGAGGCTGTCCGCGACTATCTGGGCCGCAATTTAAAGCCGGACGCCGACGTCGGTTTTGGCCTCTGGAGAGAGCAGATCATCGACGGGGTGGAATACCAGAGACGGTTGCGTTCGGAGTGGTGAAGGCCCTTTTCGACACCAATATCCTGATCGATTTCCTGCAAGGTGACGAGGCGGCCCGCGATGAATTCGCGCGCTATGGCGATCTGGCGATCAGCATCGTCACCTGGATGGAGGTGATGGTGGGCGCCACGGAAGCAAACGCCACGGCCACCCGCGCGTTCCTGTCACGCTTCGAGGTTGTGGGCATCGACATGTCAGTGGCCGAAACAGCCGTGGAAGTTCGACGGATTCATCGCATCAAATTGCCGGACGCGATCATCTGGGCCACTGCTCGCCGCCATGGCCGGCTCCTGGTGACGAGGAACACCAAGGATTTCCCCGTCTCGGACCCGGGCGTTCGGATTCCTTACGACAAGACTGCGCCGTAGCGGGCGGGCTGGAACCATTGGGCCGACCGGGGCTTTCGTACAACCGCACGACTCCCTAGAGAGGGCGTCGTTGAGCCGAGCCCCCCGTGGCAAACGGCGCCCGGAGTCATTGATGCGCGTAACCCTGCGAGATCTGCAGAGGATGAAACAAGCCGGCGATCGTATCGCCATGGTGACGGCCTATGACTATCCTTCGGCCCGAATCTCGGAGCGCGCCGGTGTGCCGTTGC
>JANYFU010000090.1 GCA_025359665.1 Caulobacteraceae bacterium | reverse complement strand
CTGGAAGCCCTCGGCGACCAGCAGCTTGAGAGCCCGCAGGGTCTCTTCCATGTCGGGATAGAGGGTCTTGATCCGCGCAAGGTGGCCGTGGAGCGCAATCTCGCCATCGTGCCGCGCTCGGCCTATGCATCGACCTTGCTGGCCGACGACGACCGTATTGAGATCGTGCATTTTATCGGAGGCGGATAATGGATGGATCGATCCCCCTGGAAGACGACAGCTGGACGGTGGCCGGCCGGACCTTCCGCTCGCGCCTGATCATCGGCACCGGCAAATACAAGGACTATGCGGTCAACGCCGCCGCCGCCGAGGCCGCCGGCGCTGAGATCGTCACCGTGGCCCTTCGGCGCGTGAATCTTTCCGATCCCAGCCAGCCGATGCTGGTCGATGACGACCGCATCGAGATCGTGCATTTTATCGGAGGCGGATAATGGATGGATCGATCCCCCTGGAAGACGACAGCTGGACGGTGGCTGGCCGGACCTTCCGATCGCGGCTGATCATCGGTACCGGCAAATACAAGGACTATGCGGTCAATGCCGCCGCCGCCGAGGCGGCCGGCGCCGAAATCGTCACCGTGGCCCTGCGGCGCGTGAACCTGTCCGATCCCAGCCAGCCGATGCTGGTGGACTATGTTCGGCCCGATCGTTTCACCTTCCTGCCCAATACCGCCGGCTGCTTCACCGGCGAGGAGGCGGTGCGCACCCTGCGCCTAGCTCGCGAGGCTGGCGGTTGGGACCTGGTAAAGCTCGAGGTGCTCTCCGACACCAAGACTCTCTATCCCGACATGGAAGAGACCCTTCGGGCTCTCAAGCTGCTGGTCGCCGAGGGTTTCCAGGTGATGGTGTATTGCAGCGACGACCCGGTCTACGCCCGCAAACTGGAGGATGCCGGCGCCGTGGCCATCATGCCCCTGGGCGCCCTGATCGGCTCGGGCCTGGGTATCCAGAACCGGCTGAACATTCACTTGATCGTCGAACAGGCCAAGGTGCCGGTGCTGGTGGACGCCGGGGTCGGCACGGCGTCTGACGCGACCGTGGCCATGGAACTCGGCTGCGAAGGCGTGCTGATGAATACCGCCATCGCCGAGGCTCGCGATCCGATCCGCATGGCCAGGGCGATGAAGCACGCGGTGATCGCCGGCCGAGAGGCGTTTCTGGCTGGGCGGATGCCTCGCAAGATGTATGCCGACGCGTCCTCACCGCTCAGCGGTCTGATTTGAAACCCATTAAACCTTTATTTTTTAACTACATTTGAAGTGATCTCGATTTTCGTGGATTGCTTCGTGGGCTAGTCGATCGAGGGGGGTGCGAGCATAGCCTGATCGTCGGAGGCTAGAAGCGTTGCAATGGCGGATTCGTCGCCACAAGATGAAGGTGCCGATCCCCTCCAGCGAGATGTGGGGGGAGAACTTCGCCGAGGACTCGAGACCGGCCGACCCAGCCACGCCCTGCTTGACGCCTGGCCTGTCCTCGCCGCCTTCGCCGATCGCGACCCCGGTCTGATCGCCAGCATCATGTGGGCCGCGTCCGAGCCGGAGTCGGCGCTCTCCACCGGCGCGCTGGTGGCGGCCGAGGCTGTCGCCCTGGGCATGGTCGATACCGCGGGACGGCTGCTTCAGGGAAGCGAACGGTTTCGGGCCTGGGTCGGAGACCCGACGGAGTCGGTGGATTGCCGGGATCTGGTCCGGAAAGCCGCGACCGATGGACGGGCCACGGGCCGGATTCGAACGCTGTCGCATGGCGTCCTCGCCGCCCTCGCCGTCGTGGGTTCATCGGCCTCCCCCTGGCCGGGCCTGCTGGAGCGGCAGGGAGTCGCGCCTGGCCGGAAGGGCATCCTGCTGGTGGTTTTCGCCCCGTCTCGCTCGCACGCCCTGATCGGACGGGCCGCTGACGCCTTGGGCTTGAGTCCGCTTCAGCGACGTCTCGCCCTGGCCATGCTGGACGAACCGACCCTTGAAGCGGCGGCGCTCAGTCTTGGCGTGGGACGTGAAACGGCGAGGGACGCCTTGGACGGCGTCCTGCAAAAGGCCGGCGTCCGCCGTTCATCGCAATTGGTCGGGCGCCTCATCGATCTGAGCTGCAGCTTGACGGAAACTGAATCCGCTCAGGGATCTACGGCCGCCGTCGTCTTGGGCCTCAGCCCGGCAGAGGCCAGCGTTGCGGAACGAGTCGCGGAAGGGGACACCGCCGAGCAGGCGGCCTTGATACTCGGGCTCAAATCCGGGACCGTGAAAGCTTATCGCCGCTCGATTTTCGAAAAGCTCGGCATCAACCGCTCGCGCGACCTTAGGCGCCTGATGACCGAGGCCGGAGAGCTGGAGCGCCTTTCCACGTCCTCCGAGGTCAGCCTTCAGCTTGCGTCGGACGGCGATCTCCGGATCACAAATGACGGTAAAGGACGAACCGTCGCCTGCTTGGACTACGGCCCCGCTCGCGGGCGGCCGGTTCTTCTGATGCATGGCTATTGGACCGGACGCCTGGCTCCGCCCCCGCTGCTGGCGGCGTTCAGGGCGGCTGGCAGGCGAGTGATCATCCCGCAACGTCCGGGCTTCGGTCTCACCAGTCCCGCGCCCGATGACTATCTGACCGCGGCGGTCGCCGATCTGGCGCTGATCCTCGATCGGTTGAACTGCCCCAGGGCGGCGATGCTAGCGCGGGACGGAGGGGTAGCCGCCGCCCTCGCCTTCGCGGCGGCACACCCCGAAAGGCTCGATCGGGGCGTCCTGCAAAACCCCAGGCGGCCGATAGATGCGGCGCGGCGCACGCGGTCACCGATGATGGCGCTCAGCACCATGCTCCTGCGCCACCCCGCCCTGATCGAACCTTACGCCCGCATGATGCTGCGCCAAAGCAGCCGCGATGTCCTGATGGGCGGCCTTCGCCGAGCGTTCGGCACGGCCCAGGCTGATCTCGACCATTTTGAAGGCCCCGACGTGGCGGATCGCTTGGTCGAAGACCTGATGGGCCTGGTCGGACGCACGATTCGCGGCCCGGTCGCCGAGCTGCGGCTGTTTTCGGAAGGCTGGCGGGTTCCCGATCCGTATCCGGGCCCGAAATGGCGGCTGATGTTCAGTGGTCACTTTTACACCCCTGGCGAAGAGGAGGCCTGGAGCACAGTATCGACGGGCGCCCCGCTCGTGGTGTTGGAGGCAGGCATGCTGGTTCAGTTCACCCATGCAGAGGCGATCGCGGCCCTGTTCGATCCCTGATTTGCACCGATACCCCCAAAAGTGGGGAAACCGCCGTCGCGGTATCGCGATAGCTCCGATCCGCGGACGGGAAACCGCGCGGTTCGGGAACAGAACACCATGGATGTCATCGTCAACAAGCCCACTGGAGCCAACGGAGCCGATGGAGCCTCGCCGGGCGCGTCGGGGGGTGCTGGATCTGCCGGCGAGTCCGCGACAGCGCCAAACACGGGCGGTCACGCTTCCAATACAGCGGAAGCGACCGGCGGCGGGGGCGGCTCCGGCGGCAATGGCGCGAACGGTCATCAGAACGATGATTTCGTCTATGACGGCCCAGGGGGCAATGGCGGCGCCGGCGCGGCGGGCGGATCGGCCAACGCCACCGTAGTCAGCACGGCGGCGTTCGGCTCCGGCACGACATCGGCCGCCACAGCCACGGCGGGAAGTGGCGGCAATTCTGGGGGCGGCGGAGCCGGAGCCCCCAACGGCATGGGAAGCACGGGCGGGGCCGCCGGCGCCGCGATAGCTTCAGTGAACGACACCAACACCAAGGGTTCCAGCGGCGCAACCGCCATCGCCAACGGTGGAACCGGGGGCGTGGCTGGTCTGGCCGGCGCGGCCTCGGCCAATGGCGGCGGCGCGACTGCCACGGCGCGCTCGGTTAGTACTTTCGCGGGCGCGAGCGCCAATGCGGCCGCCACCCAGATCGCCGGTTCTGGTGGCGGCTTTTCAGTGGCCAGCGGCGGTGCTGGTGCGCCCAGTCAGATGGTCAACGCGGTAAGTGGTGAGACCAACGGCGGCGATCTCTATCTGACGCAGACCGCCCAGGCCGGCAGTGGCGGATCCACCGGCTCGGGGACCGGGGGCGTCGCCGGAGCCGCATCGTCCACCCTGACTTTCAACGATATCACCCAGAATACGACCCAGAGCGCGAATATCCTGGCGATCACCCAGGCCACCGGCGGAGCCGGCGGCGGTGGGGATTACTACAGCACTGGTAACGGCGTGGGGGTCAACGGAAAGACTGGCGGCTCGGCGAACGCCTCAACCAATGTCACGGGGGCGGGAGCGGTCTCGGCCAGTGTTAACGTCAGCGGCGGGTCCGGGGGGACCGTGGTAACCTCGGAGTCGGGCGGCTCGACCATGCCAAACGGCGTTGGCGGCGCTGGCGGCGCGGCCACTGGGGCAGCCTATGCAGTCGGCGCGAGCATCGGGGACCAGGCCATCGTGTATGGTGGGTCCGGCGGCGATAGCGACGGAGCCGGTCATACCGGCGCCATGGGCGGTCTGGCGAAGGCGACGGCGGGAGGGCGGGTGACTTCCGTAGGGGGTACCGCGGGATTCCAGTTGGTCCAGGCGGGCGGAAACGGCGGATACGGCGCGGATGGAGCCAACGGCGGCGCCGGGGCGCCGAGCACTCTGACCAACGCCATAACCAACGTCTACAGCGATGGCGGCAGCCTCGACCTGCGCGAATCCGCCATCGGCGGAAATGGCGGTAACACCGACACGGGCCTAGCCGCCAAGGGCGCCGCGGCGACCGCCAACGTAACTTATGATGACACCATCAACCCGACCCAGAGCGCCAGTATCTCGATCAGCAACAATGCTGCGGGTGGTTTGGGGGGCGGCACGCAGGGCTCGACCTCGGCGGCGGCGGCCGGCGGTGTCGCGACCGCGACGACCACCTTGACCGGTGGTACGGGCAGCAGCGTCGGCGGCTCCACGGTAGCGTCGGCCGGCTCTGGCGGCTCGACGCTCGGCCAGACCGCCAGCGGCGGCGCTGGCGGCGCCGCGATCGCCACCCAGACCGACGTGGGCGGCGCCTCGGCCGCGGCTTCGGTCGGCGCGGTTGGCGGCTATGGCGGCAGCCCCTATCCCTATCAGACCACCCTTACCGGGGGCGGGGGAGTCGGGGGAGCCGCCACGGCCTCTGACACCGAAACCGCGGGATCTGGCGCCACCGCGAGCGCCGCCGCCCAAGGCGGCGGGGGTGGAAAGGGGTCCGGCGCCGGGTTCTCGGGCGGCAAAGGCGGCAAGGCGACCGCCACGGCCCGCGCCGTCACAACGGTGATGGGTGGTACCTCCGCGGCTTCGGCCACCCAGACCGGTGGGGATGGCGGCAGCGGTGAAAACGCGGCCGACGGCGTTGGGGGCATGGTTAGCACGCTGACCAACGCGGCCAGCGGTATGACCAATCAGGGCGCCCTGACCCTTCAGCAGAGCGCCTATGGCGGGGCGGGCGGCTCGGGAGGAGGGTTCCAGGACGGCGAGGTCGGCGGTGGCCCGGCGGGTGGGGGCGGGGCGGGCGCATCCAGCCTGACCTTCAACGACCTGACCCAGAACAAGACCCAAAGCGTCTATCTCCAATCGAACATCTACGCCACGGGAGGCCAGGCGGGCGGCGGATCGGGTGGCGCGGCTGGGGGTGGTGCAACGGCCACCAGCCTGATCACGGGGACCGCCAACGTCGGCAGCACCGCCCAGGCGACTGGTGGCGGCGGCGCGGGCGCCACCGATACAGCCTCGAAGGGCGGGGCCGGCGGCGCGGCCACGGCCACGGCGGCGGGCGCGGGCGCCGACGTCACGGCGATAGCCAATGCTCAGGGCGGAGCGGGCGGCGGCGCCATCGGCGCGGGCCTCACGGCCGGGGCGGGCGGAAAGGCCACCGCGGTCGCCTCTCTTTCGGCCAGCGATTCCGGAACTTCATACGTTGCGGCCACCCAGATAGGCGGCGCGGGCGGATTCGGCTCCGATGGCGCGACGGGCGGGGCCGGGGCGCCCAGCACCACAGCCACGACACAGACCGCGGGCGTGATCGGATCGACCAAAGGGGGCGGACTGGTGTTGAGCCAGACCGCGCAGGGGGGCGCGGGCGGTTCGTCCGATAGCGGGATCGCGGGCGTCGGCGGCGCCGCGACCTCGACCGTGACCTACGACGACAGCAAGAACACCCACCAGAGCGTGGCCCTGTCGGACTCCATCTTCGCCACGGCGGGGGCGGGCGGCTCAACTTCAACCGGCGCAAAAGGGGCCGTGGGCGGAAAGGCGATCGCTTCACTCAGCCTTGTGGGGGTGGGAGAGGTTGGCGCGACCACCATGGCGACGGGCGGGGCCGGCGGAACGGGCTTGACCGCGGGCGGAGCAGGCGGAGCGGCGATCGCCACCACCACCGCTAGCGGGACCACCACGGTCGATGCCTTCTCGACCGCCCAAGGCGGCGCCGGGACCAGCTTGGCCGGGACCGCCTCGGCGACGACGACGGCGACCGGGCCGAACGGCTATTACTCGGCGACCGTCGGCACGTCGCTTGCCACCGGCCAATTGATCCAGAACGTCTCCGCCTCGGCGGCCGGCTTGTTGGCCGGAACCAGCACAGCCTCGGCGACAGCGGCGATCGGGGTGGCGGCTCCGGCCTTCACCACCGGCCACGCCATCGCCCAGGTGACCGGAGCACCGATCGCGTCCACCACCGCCGCCATCCTCAAGGCCAACAGCGCGATCAAGACGGCCTTCGGGACCACGCCGGTGTTCTTCGCTGTAGCCGAACTGGGCGGTGTTTATTCTCAGGCGCTGACGGCGGACCAGGCCGAAACCAGTCAATTCACCGAAACCATCGATCTCACCCAGCTTTCGTCGCGGCGGGATCTGGTGGTGGGATTCTATGGCGGGGTCGCCAGCGGAACAGGCCCGACCCTTATCCAGTTCGACCTGGTCGTCGATGGAGCCGATCTGCTGAGCAAGACCTTTACCTCAGCCACCGCCGCCAAGACCTGGTTCACCAACAACGCGGTCGATCTGGGATCCCTGGCGAGCGGCGCGGCACTCGGCGCCGATACCCTGACGGTGCAAGCCACGCTGACGGTCGCCTCCGACGCCTCGCATTCCGGTTTCTACGGCGGCATGATCATCGGCGATCCGCCGCCGGTTACGGCGCCCAGCGCCAGTCCCGGCGTTTTGGCCCAGGCCATGGCCGGACTCGGCGCGGTGTCCGGCGGAGACATGGCGAGGATCGCTTCGCCCACCCATTACCCGTCGATCCTGGCTGGTCCGGGGCATGTCGCCTTGGCCTAGTCAGGGAGGCTTGGCCAAGGCTTCACCCTCGCTCTACGGGAAGATAATAAAGCCAAGCGAGGGATGGTAGCCTGATCCAATCGACCCGCTCCGGGGGTTTGAAACCCACCGGCGTCTGCCCTAAACTCCGCCAAACCGGCCCACCAGGGGCCGCGCCGTCTTGGGAGACCCGCCATGGAAAACGCGACGATCAGCGCCTTCGCCTCGTCCGTTCCTCTTTCCATGGCGTCCCATGCTCCCTTTCATCACCCTCGACGGCCTCGCCTATCGCGCCCCTGACGGCCGGTCGCTTTTCGAAAACCTGACCCTCGCCTTCGCGGGCGAGCGCACCGGTCTGGTGGGCGCCAATGGCGCGGGCAAGACCACGCTGTTGCGCCTGATCCTGGGCGAGCTGATCCCCATGTCCGGCGCTGTCAGCACCCGTGGCCGGATAGGCATTCTGCGCCAGAACGCTGCCTCGCCGCCGGACGCCAGTTTGGCCGACACACTTGGGGTGGCGGTCGATCTCGCCCGCTTGGCGCGTATCAAGCGCGGCGAGGGTAGTCCCGAAGATCTCGACATGGCGCGCTGGGACCTGGATGGCGACATTGAAACAGCCCTGGCGCGGGTCGGTCTCGGCGGCATCGACCTCGGGCGCCCGGCGGACACGCTCAGTGGCGGCCAGACGCCGCGCGCGGCGCTGGCCCGGCTGCTGATCGCCCGGCCAGACATGATCCTGCTGGATGAGCCGACCAACAATCTCGACCAAGCGGCCCGCGCCGTGGTCGCCGAATTGCTCGGCGCCTGGCCCGGCGGCGCGGTGGTGGCGA
>JANYFU010000494.1 GCA_025359665.1 Caulobacteraceae bacterium | reverse complement strand
CCTCGCCGCTGGCCTGCTTGGCGGCCTGGCCTTCGCCTTTCTGGGCGGCGCGGGCGCGGCCCTGGCCCTGGCCAGCCGCAGGGGCGGGGTGCTGATCGCCGTGATCGTGCTGCCGCTGCTGACCCCGCCGGTGATCTTCGGAGGCGCCGCGATCGAGAATTTCACCGTTGGCCTGCCCTGGACGACACCGCTAAGCCTGCTAGCCGCCTACGCCCTGGGATGCATGGCCCTGACCCCCTTCGCGATGGCCGGGGCCTGCCGCAACGCGCAGGGGTGAGGGGGGCGATCAGCTGGTTCAGTCGCCGCTCACATCGCCGTAGGTGCGATGCTCTTCGGCTGGCTCTAACGGCTCCGCCTCAATCTCATCGCCCTCCCGGCGGGCATGGGTCCGCACGGCGTTTGCGCGATCGCGGATCGACGCGTTGAAGGTGGGCAACATGCAACCGGCGCCAGCGGGCATCGCGGCCACCTCCTCAGCCGCGCCATCAAGCTCAGCCAACAAGCGCGTCGTGAGCTGGTCCACACGCCGGATCACGCCCGGGCGTGACAGGCCGCAGTCTTCCGCCAGCCGCCGCCAGTGACGTCCATGGATATTACGTCCTCGCCTTTGGCCGCCGATATCCTGGGCGTGGTTCTGGGTGATATTTGGCCAATCCAGACCCGACATCAGGTCGTATAGCGGCGCCAGTTCGACCCTGCGGGGCGCCAGACGGATGGAGTAGTTCTTGGCGTGGGAATCCACGTTCCCGATGGCGATGTTGAAGATTACCGCGTCCAGCAACCGGTTGATGTCGCGCGCCGTCATATGTGTCCGCACGAGAGCGAACATCTCCGCCAGGGATGGCCCCTTCGCCCCCGAGTGGTTGTGTTCATACTTGGCGACAGGCGGACGGCCCGTCGCCTGGCAGAAATCCTCCTGATGTAGCCGGCGCACCGCGCCGCCGTCGATCGCCCGATCATAGCGGTCAACGAGAAGGTAGCCGCGCGCACCGGCGAGCCCCGTGGTCACTGGCGCCACATTGAGGCCGGCGCGACGCGCCAGCACCATGCAAAGCGCTTCGTTCTGTACACTGTCGGGGAGACGGGGGTTACCGGGCTTCAGGATGTGGGTCGAAGGCGCGCCGTTGACGGGGATCGCGATCTGTCCCTCCACAAGCCCCACGGAGAGTTTTTCCTGAGCTCCCGCCAGGCTCATCGAAACCCCGTCTTCGCCGACCAGGAAGGGCCTGGCCGGCAGTTCGGCGATTATGCGCTCAAGGTTCCGCGGCTCGGCAACGCGGCGATAGTCGGGCCTTTCCCCAACTCTCGGCGAGCCGATCGTCAACGCGCCCGCCAGGTCGCGCCCGGTCTGGGCGATCAGGCCCAGGATGTCGTCGCGCGAGATGCCGATGGCGCGGGTCATAGCCCGTAGCGGCTCGCCTTCGGGCAGGAGATTCATCAGCCATGGCACGGCCACATCGCCGTCATGGACAGCCGTTGCCAACGGCATGCTGAGGGAGATCGGGAAGGCGTCGGCCGCTGCTCGCCAATCTTCATCGTAGCGGACGCGCGGGCCGTCTCGGTCGGCGTCGATGCTCGCGATCAGACGATCGTCCGCGTATATCGGCAGCATCATCGCGGCCTCGCTAGCGGTGTGTCGAGCACGAGCTCAGCGGTATCGGCCAGGCGCATACCAGCCGCCCTAGCGGCCGCGAGCGCCTTGCCGAGCTGAGCTGTCGGCTTGCCGGCCTCCAAGTCGACGATGAAGCGCTCTCCCACGCCGATAGCCAGCGCGAGATCGCGTTGGGTCAAACCCAGGCCCTTCCGGGCCCGGACAAGCGCGGCGGCGAAGTCTTCAACGTTGGTGATAGGCGTGAACATCTTACCGAGCGGGAAGATAGGCCGCCCGTTTGGCGCTGGCAAGCCAAAACTTACCGATCGGGAAGAAACGCGAAGCCTCGGTTCTTCCCGAGCGGGAAACTTACCGATCGGGAAGGACGCACAAGACCCATCCCACCCCGGAGCCGCGGCGCCAGCAGCGCAATGCTAACAGGTTCTACGCCCACTGATGGCGAGCGAAGGGCGGTGGCCGCCGACTGTCAGATCGAATCGATCTCGCCAACCTATTCCGATCCCCAATGACCTCCCGGTTTCGTCGGGTTACAACTCCAACGCAGGGTGAGCGGCGTGGTGTTTCCGCAGCCTCGCCACAAAAAACTCGAGGGGGGTCACAATGAAATTCGGCGTGCTGGCCAACACTTCCATCAGCGATTGGGAATTGGCTCCCTTTGTGGAAAACCTTGGTTACGACAGCATCTGGTTCGGCGACTCCCAGATGATCTGGTCCGACGTCTACGCGACCATGGCGCTGGCGGCGCACAACACCTCGCGCATTCGTATCGGGTCGGGCGTATCGATCGCCGGCCCGCGCATCCCGCCGGTCGCCGCCAATGCGATCGCCAGCATAAATCAGCTGGCGCCCGGGCGGGTGCACATGGCCATCGGCACCGGTCATACGGCGATGCGCACGATGGGGTTCAACCCGCTGAAGGCAAAAGCGTTTCGCGAGTATGTGCGCGTCCTGAGCGCGTTGCTTCGCGGCGAGCCGGTCTCGTTCACCTGGGAAGGCGAAACCCACGAAATCGCCCACATGCACCGCGGCGAGGGCTTCTTCGACTTCGAGCACAAGATCCCGCTCTACGTCGCCGCCAACGGTCCGCTGGGCTGCAAGACGGCGGGGCTCTATGGCGATGGCCGCGTGGCGATCATGGAGGGGCTAAAGCAATTCGCCCAGAGCACGGATCAGGTTCGCCAAGCCGCGCGGGGCGCCGGACGGCGGCTGCCGGACCCGTTCCCACAGGCGATGCTGGTCTCAGCGCTGGTGATTCGTCCCGGCGAGACCCTGGCCAGCGAGCGAGTGGTCGAGGCGATCGGCGCCGAGGTGATGGCGTTCGTGCACTACTGGTGGGAAGCGCTGGTGCAGACCGGCGAGGAACCCGCGATTCCCGAAGCGTGCCGGGATGTCTGGGACCAGTTCAAGGACTTCGCGCGCGGGCTCAACTTGCCGATCGACGAGCTGCACCGGCGCATTCACGGCGGCCACTGCACCTATCTGCGGGAAGAGGAGCGGCGCTTCGTGACCCCGGAGCTGATCAAGGCGTCGTCCCCGCTGATCGGGACGCCCGATGAGATCATCGACCACTTGCGGGCCTACGAAGCCGCCGGAGTCGGCGAAATCGTCATCCTGTGCCCAACGGCGGCGTCCCGGGAGGTCTACACCGACATCCGGGAGCACATCATCGAGCGATTCTAGAGCGCCACGCGAAAAGTGGAAGCTGGTTTTCGCACAAGTGGCGCTCTAAATGTTTGATTCTAGACCAGGATTTTCGTGTTGCGGCCGGGCGGGATCACCCGTCGTCGGTCGGAGCCTCCAGGCTGGCGACGCCGTATCCGCCCCAATAGGCGACCAGGAATTCGCGGAGCATGCCGATCAGCGTTTCGCGGCGCGCATCTGCGTTCGCGCCGAAGCGATGGATCGACAGGCCCTCCATGAACACCATGGTGAAGTCCCGCGCGCGGCGGAGGGCGTCGTCGCCATGGCGACCCAGTTCTGGGTAGGCCGACTTGGCGGACTGGAACGACGCCTCGTCGTTCTCGCTGCTGGCCAGCTCGAGGAGCGCGGCGAGTTCCGGGTTCGTGCGGGCGGTCGCCTCCAGCTCCTGCTTGGCATGGTGCAGGGGATCCTGCACGTGGTCCCAGAGGGCCGCGATGCCGGCGTCGAAGCGGGCCGAGCCGCCGACGGCTTCGGTTATCGAGGCGAAGTAGCGTTTGCGCCACTCTTGCAGCAGGTGCTCGATGGCGGCGCGCAGGAGTTCGTCGAGGGTTGGAAAATAGTACTGGATGCGGCCGCGGGTCATGCCCGAGCGACGCGCGATCACCGACATGTTGGTGCCACTCCAGCCGAACTCGGAGAAGCTGCCGAGCGTGGCGTCGAGGATGGCTCGCCGGGCGGCGTCGCCCTTCTCGCCAGAGTCGCCCTCCCCTGGCGACGCGCCACGCGCGGCGACGGGACGGCCATAGGCCCTGGCGGTTCGGCGAACGGGATCGCTCATCCAAGCTCCTGACTGCTGAACGGCTCTGTCTTGGGCACTTAAATCGCGCTGGCGTCCCCACGCAACGGCTTGGCGACCGCGACCAGCTTGAGTGCCGATTGATATTATGCATCATTGCTGCTTAATTGCGAACGTGACGGGAGGAACGCTGGTGGAAGCGGACAGGCTACAACGGCTTATCGACGAGGCGGACTGCCGCGCCCTGTTGATGCGCTATGGGCCGGCTGTCGATTGGCGCGACCCCGTGGCGCTGGAGGGGCTCTTCTGGCCCGACGCCGAGGTCGATCTAGGCGCCTTCAAGGGCGCTGGGCGGGACGCGCCGGCGTTTCTGCTGGCCAACGCCGGCCAGTCGCTGCGCCGCTGTCACATCACCACCAGCGTGAGCCTGAGGCTCAATGGAGCAAGCGCGTACGCCGACAGCGGCGCGATTACTCACGCGGTGACGGCCGGCCCGGACGGCGGCCAGACGGCGCACATCTTCATCGGCCGTTACCTCGACCAGCTGGATCGCCGCGAGGGAGCCTGGCGCTTTTCCAGGCGGCGCTACCTGCTGCACGGCGCGCTGAGTCGGCCGAACGAGGAAAACCCTGGCCTCGCGGCCATGCTCAAGGCCGACGGCCTGAGTCCCGAACACCCCTATTTCCACGAGCGGCAGTGGCCGCTGCATGACGCCCGCCAGGGCAGGAGGAATGATGACCCGGATCAGTAAGCTTCCGACCGCGGAATGGGACCCCGAACTGAGGTCGATGGTGGCGGCGGATGAGGCGACCTCGGTGGAGCAGGGCCTCTACCGCGTGCTGGCCCACCGCCCGGCTTTGGCCAAGGCGTTCGCCGGCTTCGGCGGCGCGCTCTTCTCCAACCGCGTCCTGCCGCGACGCCTGGTGGAGTTGGTCCGTCTCCGCATCGCCTTCCACAACCAATGCCGCAGCTGCATGGCGCTGCGCTACCACTCGGCCGTCGATGACGGCCTGACCGAAGGCATGGTGTGTTCGCTTGAGAAGCCGCAGGAGGCGCAAGACCTCACGCCGGCCGAGAAGGCGGCGCTGGCCTATGCCGACAAGTCGGCGATCAACCATTTCGCCATCGACGACGACGACCTCAACGCCCTGCGGGGACACTTCAGCGAACCCGAGATCGTCGAGCTCGGCGTCTTCATCGCCTTCTTCATCGGCTTCGGCCGCCTCTCGGCGGCCTGGAATATGATCGAGGACCTGCCGGAGGGTTATCAGGTCGGCGACGACCAGATTGTCGCGCCCTGGCAAGAACAGGCCGTGCTCGTCAGGGGCTGAACCAGAAGAGGCGGCGAGCCGCTCGCCGCCTCTTCACCGTCAGGTCCGCGGATCGAACGAGACGTTCAGCGTCTTCAGCGCCCGCAACACGAAGCCCGGCAAGTGCTCGAAGCTGTTCGCATCCGGGGTCAGCCGCAGGTTCGGCAGGCGCCGGATCAGGGCCGCGAATGCGATGTTCTGCTCCAACCGCGACAGGCCCGCGCCGGGGCAGTGATGCTCGCCCTGGCTGAAGGCCATGTGACGGATCGCATTGCTACGATCCAGGTCCAGGCGCTCCGGCGCCTTGAAGACGGCCGCGTCCCGGTTCGCGGCGGCGAAGCGCATATGGATGGTCGCGCCCTTCGGCACGGCCACGCCGCGGATCTCGGTGTCGCGGGTGGCGGTGCGATAGAGGCCCTGGGTCGGCGACTCCAGGCGCAGCACCTCCTCGACGAACACCTTGATCCGCCCGGGCTCCGCCTTCAGCCGCTCGTAGATCTCCGGCTGACGCAGCATCAGCCAGACGCCCGAGGTCAGGGCGAAGGTCGTCGTCTCGTTGCCGCCGATATACAGGTGGTCGAGCATCGAGATGATCTCACCGTCGCTCAGCGTCCGACCATCGTCCCGCCGGGCGGCGACCAGGTGGCTGATCAAGTCGTCTCGAGGCGCGCGCCGGCGCTCGTCGATGTGGGCCTTCAGGTAAGTCTGGAAGGCCACGCCCTCTTCGGCGACCCATACCTCCTGCTCCAGGCTCAGGCCGCGGGCGAACGGCGCGGCCCAGGCCGTCGACCAGGCCTTGAGCTGGGGCATGTCCGCCGACGGCAGGCCCATCAGCCGGGTTATCACCGTCATCGGCAAGGGCTCGGCGAAGGCGCTGACGAACTCGATCTCACGCTGGGCCTCGAACCCGTCGATCAACTCGTCGACGATCGCCTCGACCATCGGCCGGGCCCGCTCGAGGGCCGCGACGAGGAAGAACGGATCGACGAGCGCGCGGAACCGCTTGTGCTCGGGCGGGTCGACCGAGAGCGGAAAGGACTTCGGCCAGCCGCGCTCAGCATAGATGGCGCGCGCCTCGGGGTGCAGCAGCAACGGCTCGCCGCCATGGCGTTCCCGCTCGTTGGAGAAGGTCGCGGGGTCACGGACCACGGCGGCGATGTCCTCGTAGCGTGTAAGCACGAACATGTTCAGGCCCGGGGCCTTGTACACCGGCGCCTCCTCCTGAAGCTGGCGATAAGTCTCGTACCAGGTCCGGTGGGCCTCCGGCCCAAACAGGTCCGGCTCGTTCGTAACCACGGCGTCTCTCCTCAATTTTCGCTGTCGATCGAAAAACACTTGTCAAGCAGCACTGCTGCATGTAATGCGTTTCGTCAAGACATGGGCCTGACCAGGCCTTCAAACCGGGGAGGAGGCATGGCGAGCCTCATCGCGCATATCCGCGTAAAGCCGGGCCGCGAGGCCGACTTCGAGGCGACGGCCCGGACGCTCTTCGCGTCGTCGCACGAGCGCGAACCGGCGCTTCGCCGGTACGAATATTTCCGCGGCCAGACGCCCCGGGCCTACTACGGCCTGCTGGCCTTCGACGATGTCGTCGGGTTCCTCACCCACCAGGCCGCCGCCCACCATGAAGCCGCCGCCGCGCCGCTCATGGACGTGATCGAGTCGCTGACCCTGGAGTGGGTTGACCCGGTGCAGGGCGCCTCGCCCCTGCCTCCGACCACGGCGCAAGCCACGCCGGCCAACGCCGATGCGGTCATGCGCCACTACGCCGAGACGATGCCGGTTACGCCTGCCAACTGGTGGGCGCCGCTTCGCAAGACATAGCCGCCTGCGGCGCCGAGACAGCCCAGGCAGGAGCGCCGGGCATTCAAGGGGGAAATCTGATGGCCATGCAATTTAGCGACCGCGCTGGCGGCAAGGGAACCTGGGCAGGTGCTCGCGCGGTCGGCGCGCTTGGCGGCTTTGTCCTGCTTAGCCTCGGGTCGCCGGCAACGGCCGCGGATGCCGCGCCCGGCGCCGTGGCCCCGCAAAACGCCGAGGTCGTCGTCACGGCGCGCAAGCAATCCGAGAGCCTTCAGAAAGTGCCCCTGACCGTTACCGCGTTGGGCGGCGCCGAGCTCGCCCGGTTCGCCTACGACAAGCCGGAGGACGTGACGAGCCGCATCCCCGCGCTGAACGTCTCCTGCTGCGGCTCCGGCTCGGGGGCCCAGGTCAGCCTGCGGGGTGTCGGTTCATCCTCTATCTCGGCCGCGTTCGACTCGGCGGTCGCCCTCGATTTCGACGGGGTCGTGGTCAGCAGCATGCGTGTGCTGCAGTCGGGGTTCTTCGATGTGCGGCAGGTCGAGGTCCTCAAGGGGCCGCAGTCGCTCTACTTCGGCAAGAGCGCGTCGGCCGGCGTGCTGTCGTTCAAGTCCGCCGACCCGACCGCTCACTGGGAGTCCGGCGCCAAGGCCTCTTACGACTTCGAGCAGAAGGGCTATTCGGCCGAGGCCTACACGTCGGGTGCGATCGCGGACAATCTGGGCCTGCGCCTGGCCGCCAAGTACAATCGCATCGACGACGTCGTTCACAACTCGGCGCCGGGCGTCGTCCATCCCGACCGCGGCGAGACCAACGCCAATGTGCGGGCGACCCTGCAATGGCAACCGTTCAGCGGCTTCACCGCCAACCTCAAGTTCAACTATGTTCACCACGACGCCGACGGCAGCATCCGCAACACCGTCGTCGGCTGCGGCAAGAACGGGGTCGCCGATCCGATCAGCCTGGCGGGAGGCGCCGTGAACATTCCGGCCGGCTACAGTTGCGACACTTCCGGCAACCACTACTTCCTGCCCGACGTCGCGCCGCCGCTGGCGGCCCAGGCGCCGCTCGGCAAGGACGACAATCACGGCGTGCCGTTCACCAATTCCGACATCTTCTTCGGCCGTCTGAAGCTCGACTGGAAGCTGAACTCGGACCTGACGCTGTCGTCGGTCACGGGCTTTCTCAACCAGGACTCCGCTGAACTCGACGCCTTCAGCTATGGCGGCGAACTCAACGGGGCCAGCTTCGGGACCGGGGCCGGCCTCGCTTACAACAAGCTGCGCCAGTTCAGCCAGGAGCTGAGGCTGACCAGCACCTTCGAGGGCCCGCTCAACTTCATGGCGGGCGCCTTCTACGAGACGCGGCGCATCGACTTCGACACCGCCCAGAACGGCATCAACATCGCCGTCTTCGCCGGCCCCGACCCGGTCACAGGCAACACCTTCGACTGGTACAAGCAGCACCTGACCAACACCGATGCGGTGTCCGCCTTCGGCAGCGTCAACTACGACATCACCAGCCAGTTGAAACTGGCGGGCGGTATCCGCTTCACGCGCGAGGTCAAGGATCAGCGCATTTCCATTCCCTACGAGAACGCCATCCTGAGCGGCGCGTTCGGCTTTGCGCCGAGCGGATTCGTCGCGGACCCGATCCACTTCAGCGACAGCAACCTCTCGCCCGAGGTGTCCCTAAGCTATCAGCCCACCCGGAACCTGAACTTTTACGGAGCCTACAAGACGGGCTTCAAGTCCGGCGGCATCGACAACAGCGCCCTCCCCTCAAACGCGCTCCTTGGCCTTTCGAGCCCGGACCCGGCGGTGAAGGCCGCCACGGCCGCGTCGCTCAAGTACAAGTCGGAAACCGCGGAGGGCGGCGAGATCGGCGTCAAGTCTCAGTGGTTCGACCGCACGCTGACCCTCAATGCATCGCTCTACGACTACACCTTCAAGAACCTGCAGCTGCAGATCTTCGACGGGGTGGCTATCCAGTTCCGCACCACCAATGCCGGCAAGCTGACCTCTCGCGGCGCCGACCTCGACTTCCGGTGGCTGTCCCCGATCCAGAGGCTCAGCTTCTATGGCGCGCTCGCCTACACCGACTCGACCTACACCGAGACCTACATCCCAAATCCCGTCAGCGGCGAGGATCTGAAGGGGCGGGCCTCATCGGGAGCACCGAAGTGGGCGGGCAACATTGCGGCGAGCTATCACGCCCCGGTCGGCGCCGGCTTTGCGTTCGACCTCACCGGCAACCTCCAGTTCAAGAGCAGCTACTACACCAATGACGCCAGCCGGACTGACTATTTGCAGGACGCCTCCGCCCTGTTCGACCTGGCGGGCTCGATTGGCCCCGAGGACGGCCGCTGGGCGGTGGCGATGATCGCCACCAATCTGGCGGACAAGCGGCTGGTGACCTCAAGCGGTCCGCGGCCTTTCCTGCCGGCGAACGGCGACGACGTCGTCCTGAACCTCGGCGAAGGGCGCAAGGTTTTCGTCCAGGTGTCGGTCAAATTCTAGTCGAAGCGCGCCCAGACGGGCGGCCAATTGAGGAAACAGGTCGATGGGTAGGGTCTCTGGCAAGGTCGCCTTGATCACCGGCGGGGCGCGTGGACAGGGCGCGGCGCATGCGCGACGACTCTGTGAGGAAGGCGCCAAGGTGATCATCACGGACGTCCGTGACGACGATGGTCGGGCTCTGGCCTGTTCGCTCGGCGAAGCGGCCTCCTACCTCTCGCTGGACGTCAGCGCCGAGGCTGGCTGGAAGCGGGTGATGGGGGCCATCCAGGAGGGGCCGGGCCGACTCGACGTGCTGGTGAACAATGCCGGCATCGCCGTGATGGCCGGTTTGGAAGACACCGACGCGGCGCTGATGGAGCGGACCTTTCGGGTCAACCAGCTGGGCGTGTTCCTGGGGATTAAGCACGCCTCCATGCTGATGAAGGCCAGCGGCGGAGGCTCGATCATCAACGTGTCCTCCATCGCCGCCGTGCGGTCGAACCCGCGGTTTATAGCCTACACGGCGAGCAAGTGGGCGGTTCGCGGCCTCAGCAAGGCGGCGGCGCTGGCGCTGGCGCCCGAGCAGATCCGGGTCAACACGATCTTTCCCGGGATCATCGACACCCCGATGTTGACGGACGCGGCGCCGACCCTGGACGTCTCCGCCTTCGGCGCCGCCAACACGCCGCTCGGCCGGGTCGGTCAGCCGCATGACGTCGCCGAGGCGATCCTCTTCCTTGCCTCGGACGACAGCCGCTTCATCACAGGCGCGGAGATCGCCGTCGACGGCGGCGTCACGGCCTGACAGGCCTGCTTCCAGCCTCGGCCCGAGGCTCAAGGCAGTCTCTCCACAAACCCGGGAACTGGCTTCCTCCCAACCCGGCACTGGCCCGGAAGAATCACTCTTCCGGGCGATTTTCTACATCAGGCGGCCACAGGAGCGCCTCGGCGGAGCGCAGGGGTCATACCCGCGGGTCTGTCATTTGCAAATTGAAAGTTTCCAGTTTGACACCAACGCGAAAGCCCGTCATATTGCAATAGATGCGCACCCCATTCTCACAGTGTAGCCGCCATGGTCCCTTTTGGGGCTAGGGCGCCTTTGCAATATGACGCCAACGATTTCGCGGGGCGCGCACCCCGCATGATCGCCGACCCTCGTTTATGCCGACGATTTCTCAGAAATATACGCTAAAACAGTGGTTTGGATGTCGAACCGCCAGCCGCTGACGCCCATCGCCGCCCGCCCAGCGCCCCGTCAGCGCCCAAGCAGCGCCCCTCCATCGCCCCGCGCGCTCCCCAAACCGCCCGGCCAGCGCCCTGGCGCCTCCCCCGGCGCTC
>JANYFU010000616.1 GCA_025359665.1 Caulobacteraceae bacterium | reverse complement strand
AATTCCATGACCGAGACGACGCGGTAGGTTTCCCCGGCTTGCAGAGGCACCGGTCTGCCCGTGCCGTGGTTGGGGGCGACATTGACACATAGAACCAGATCACCTGGGCCGATTGCGTCACTCATGGCTTCCTTCCATCGATTTCGCGTTGTGACGCCAGGGCGTGGGGCTGTGCACGTCGGGTCGATCCTTGACCGACATTGTAGCGCGAGGGGGGCGGTGATCGCAAACTACCCCGAGCGGCGGTAGTGTCACAGTTTGAATTTGGCCGCGAGCGAATGAACAGCCAGGCGCCATCGCGGCGCTGGATGGGGTTGCCGTGCGGATCGGAAACACCTTCGAAGACGACATGCTGGCGGGCATGGCCAGACGCATCCTGGCCGACGCGCCGCGGAGGTTCTGCCTGGCCGGCATTTCCATGGGAGGGATGGTGGCGCTCGAGATCATGCGCCTCGCGCCCGAACGGGTCCAAGCCCTCGCGCTTGTGGACACCAGCGCACATCGCGCGCGTCCCATAAGCGAAGACGGGTCATTGCGGTTCCACCAGAACAACGCCGCCATCCTGGCGGGCCTGGAAATGAGGGCGTTCGCGGAGCGCAGCCTCGCCGGCATGGTCCATCAAAACGCATCGCCGCAGGTTCGTGATGAACTGGTCGAGATGATGGTCAGGGTAGGCGCGGCCACCTAAGCCCGGCAATATTTCGCGATGATGGAACGTGAAGATCAGCGGCGGATCCTGCCGACGATCAAGGTCCCGACCCTCGTCATCCATGGGGCGCAAGATCGCCTGAACTCGACCAGACTCTCGGAGAAAATCCACCGCGCCGTCCTAGGTTCGGAATTCCACATCATACCCCAGTGTGGCCACCTCCCGCCCATCGAAACCCCTGAGCAGACGGCCCGGCTACTCGGCGCGCTCTTGGAACAGATTTAGCTTCCAGCCGTTCTCTGGCCAGCGCCACGGGTAAGACGACCCAGTGGCGACAGTCGTTCGTCAGGAGAACACCATGTTCCGTAAGACCATCATCGCATCGCTGCTCGCGTCGAGCGCCATTACCTTGGCCGTCGCCACGCCCGCCGCGGCCAACAAACAAGCCGACCGCGCCCGCGAAGCCATCGCCTCCGCCGAAGCCAAGATCCACACCGCCGAAACCTTGGGCGCCGCCACGGACGCGCCCCGCGACACGGCTGGCGCGCGGGCGGCCCTGGCCAGCGCCAAGGAGGATTTCGCGTCCGGTCACAAGGAGCCGGCCATTCAGGAGGCCATCCAGGCGTCGGCCCTTGCCGACACCGCCATCGGCATTTCGCAGAAGCACAAGGACGAGGCCCTGGCCGCCGGCCGTGAAGCTCGCGATCAGGCACGGGATCAGGCCGCCGCGAACCAAGGCCAGGCCGCGGCCGCCCAGGACCAGGCCGCAGCCGCTCGGCAGCAGGCCGCTGACGCCAACGCGCGCGCCGACGCCGCTCAGCAATCCGCCGCCGCTTCGGCCGCTGACGCCGCCGCCGCGCGCACCGCCGCCGCGATGACGGCCGCCCAGACACCTCCGCCCCCTCCCCCGGCGGCGCAGGTCGAGACGACCGTCACCACGCAGCACGCGACCAATGGTCACCACCATGTGGTGCATACGAAAGTGATTCAACACCCGGCGACGACCAGCACGGCGCCGATCTCCTCGTCGGACACGACCACCACCACGACCCGGGTGACCCCGCAGTAGCGGCAATGTATCGAACTGGGTTAAGCGCCGAGAGCGGTCATCGACGGGCAGCCTCGGCAGCCCACGCGCGGGTGGCGTGGCAGGCTTCCATCGTCCGTTTGTAGGCGTCGCGTCCGGTTGTGCGGGCCACATAGGCCTTTTCCGCCTCGCCGAGCACGAAGCCAACGTTCCTTTGCGCCAGTTCCAGGGCGTAGGTCACCGAAATGTCGGCGCCGGTGAACGTGTCGCCGGCCAAATAGGGCGAGCGCGCCAGTTGGCGCGTCACCAACCCCAGCCGGGTCTCGAACACGTTTAGCGCCTGGCGGGCGCTCCAGTTGTTCCGCTCGGCCTCGGGCGCGATATTGCGCGCGCCGGAGACGAAGTAGATGGAGGCGGCAAGGCCGGCTTCGCCGAGGTGAAGGAACTGCTGGTAGGCCGGGAAAGTAGAATCTCGCGGATCGGGCGCCAGCGGGGTCGGCCCGTGGCGGGCCATCAGATATTCCATGATCGCGATCGACTCGACCATGGTGACATCGCCGTCCTGGATCGCCGGAATGAACCCGGCGGGATTGATGGCGATGAATTCCGCGTCGTTCTCTGCCCCGGCCAGCAGATCCACAGGCCTCAGCCGATAGGCGAGCCCCATCTCCTCCAACAACCAGACAACCCGAAACCCTCTGCCCTCGCCGAAGACGGAGATCATGTTTGCGGTTCCTCCGTTGCGTGCGGTGTAATTCTCAAGCCTGGCGACCGCGAGCGCAACCGAGGTTAACGCGCGCCGTGGATGTCGAGAGCACGTGAAGATGTTCGGCCCTTGACAATGCCGCGGAAATTTACATATTGCGAATGTAAATCGATCTTTCACATTGTGAACCGGGCGTCGCTCTGACCGGCGCCCTGCCCCTGAACGCCTCCCGCGCGCCTGATGCGTGGGAGGCGGCGACATCATTCGCGATCGCGCCCCGTACGGCGACGTTGAGAAAAATATCTAATAATTTCAGATATTAATCTATGAGCCGAGACTGACGACATCCCGGCAGGTCGCCCAAAAGCGCCCTTTGAGCGCCCCACCGGCTCCCATCAGCGCCCACAAAACGCCCCGTAGCCGCCCCTGAAGCGCCCGGCCGCCTCCCGTGGGCCTCCCCACGGTCGCCCACCGATCTCCCAGCAATACGCAAATTTCCGGCCTTCCACCCACCGCATCAACGGTCAGTTAACGGTGGGTTGGGCCGGTTATTGCCCGAGGATCATGC
>JANYFU010000601.1 GCA_025359665.1 Caulobacteraceae bacterium | reverse complement strand
AGGGTGACGCCCCAGACGTCTTCTCCGAACTCGATGCGCGTCACGCCGTCCAGTCGCGCTTGAGCAAAGGTGGCTCCGAAGGCCAACCCCCGACCTGACGCACCCTTGAACATGTCGCCGATATTGGCCTGGGTCCAGGCGTCCATTTCCGCCATCGAACCGAGCACCCCTTCGATGGGCGCGATGTCCAGCCCAGTGCGTTCACGAAGGTAGGCGCGACTGCCACCACCGATGCCGTGCACGTGCAGGTCGGCCTTGGGGCAGGCGCGTAGTCCGGCGAGATCCCCGGCCTCCAGGGCGGCTTGAAAAGGCGTGCTCATGTCGGTTGGCGAGGGAAACTCGTTACGGACCGCAACGCAACAATCTCGATTATCACGCTAGCCGCCGAGGCATGGACAGGTTCCTACCGCACCGGCGTCTAGGCCGCGACGCTCGGGGCGGATCACACCGGCTCCCTCGCACTATTGCGACCCGCCCGCTTCTCCGCAATCATGCAGTTCATATATTTCGACGCTACGGCGGTGTAACCTGCGGCTCGAATCGGGGATTTCTATGTTGCGTAGGCAGTTGGCGCTGTTCGACGACCTACCGGAGGACGAGGTCGGATTATCGTTTGCGGACCAGATCGCGACCTTTACCTATGAAGGGAAGCGAACGGAAACCCTCGTGAAAGGGGGGATTCCTTATTTTTTCAATGAGTTTTGGACCGCGCGACAACGCCAGGGCCACGCCCTTCATGAAGTAAGCTACCGAGCCTGCTTCAAGCCCCAATTACCGGGCTTCTTTATAGACCGCCTGACCAAGCCAGGCGATACAGTCTATGACCCTTTCATGGGCCGGGGGACAACGCCCGTTCAGGCGGCGCTGATGGGGCGAGGCGCCATTGGAAATGATATAAATCCGCTTAGCACATATTTCACGAGACCCCGTATAGTCCCTCCGACTATGGTCTCGGTTTTGGACCGGCTTAGCGAGATCAACTGGGGGGCCGATGTGGAAGCACCTCGGGAGCTTGAGGTATTTTACCATCCGGAGACTCTCCAAGAGATTTGCGCGCTGCGCGCCTACCTCTCCGAGCAAGAGACGTCAGGAAAAGCGGACCTAGTTGATGACTGGATCAGAATGGTCGCGATCAATCGGCTGACAGGGCACTCTTCAGGTTTTTTTTCCGTCTACTCGTTACCGCCGAACCAGGCTGTATCTGTTGCCGCTCAGCGAAAAATTAATGAAAAGAGAAATCAAGCTCCTCCGAGGCGAGTGGTGCCCGATATCATTGTCAAAAAATCGCGCAGCCTTCTAAAAGATGGGGTGCCCCCAGCAGGTCCTAATTTTCGTCTTTTCGTCGGTTCAGCCGAATATACTCCCCACATCAACACCGCGTCTGTCGACCTAGTTGTGACGTCCCCCCCCTTTCTTGATATTGTTCAATATGCCGGTGATAATTGGCTTCGATGCTGGTTCGTCGGAACGGATGTCAAAACAGTTCCAATTTCTATGCACAAAAAACCTGGAGACTGGACCGCTTTTACCCGACGGGTTTTTCTTGAACTACAGCGGATTGTGCGGCCGGGGGGCCATGTGGCCTATGAAGTCGGGGAAGTGCGCAATGGAAAAGTGGAACTGGACCGCCTAGTTCTTGAGGCGATAGACGGGTTACAGTTTGAGCCACTGGCTGTGGTTGTAAACGTCCAGGAGTTTACCAAGACTGCTAACTGCTGGGGCGTAGATAATAACGCCAAGGGGACCAATACAAACCGGATCATCGTTGCGAGGCGTCATGGATGAAGAGACGAGGATTAAAATTCTTGAGGATGCTTTGGCTCAGATACTTAAGCCCCTGAAAGGTGTCCCGTTCTCCGTAGTTATTAAATCTCTGGCCGACCATGCAGTAATTCCAATCGACCGAAAATCCCCGGAGGATGCCGCCCTGATCAAGCTTTTGATCAAAGTTGCGCATATATGCGGAGAGGAACTACGGCAAAAGCCCATTGTTAGGCCCCGACCAAATGAGGTCGGCAATGACGTGGAGCTGTATGTGCAGCGAGCGCTGGGGAAGGTCGGCTTGCGTTGTTCTCGGCCAACCAGCGGCGCCGGACGGGGCCAAGCCACGGGTTACCCCGATCTCCTGATACTTGACGCTGCGAAAAGGCCAACATATCTGGAGTGCAAGATATTCAGTGCGGACACGGCCTCTACAACTATGCGCTCCTTCTATCTATCTCCATCAGAAACATTTAAGGTTTCCTGCGACGCACGGCACCTCTTGATGTCCTTCCAGATGCATCGGTCCGCCATTCCAGGTAAGGTGAACGGGTCGTTCACTGCCAGTGCTTTCAAGTTAATAGATCTCCATGATCTCTTGTGTGATATGAAGTATGAGTTTAACGCCAACAATAGACATTTGTATGCGGAGGACTTGACCCTGGCAGAGGGAGATCTGAACTAACGCTTCATCGAGCCGAATATTTCAATGTGGCCGAAACTCCTGTATGCTCAAAGAAGTTAGGCTAAGGCAATGAAGCGTCACGAAGTAGGTGGTGTCAGAAATTTTTAGCACCAACGACATCAGCGTCGCAATGGCTCGCTGACTCTGCTGACCTCGATCCGCCCCACTTGCTCTAAACGCCCCGGAACACCGGACGGCGCTTTTCCATGAAGGCTTTACGCCCCTCGGCATAGTCAGCGCTTTGGAAACACGCATCGACGGCGGCGGCAGCCTCGTCGAGATTTCGCTTTTCCGGATCCTTCATCGCCTCGCGCACGGCGATCTTGGCGGCCTTGACGGTCAGGGGCGCGTTCTGGGCGATCTGTCCGGCGTAGTGGCGCACCGCGGCTTCCAGGTCGCGGATCGGGACCACCCGGTTGACCAGGCCTATGTTGGCGGCTTCGGCGGCCTCCAGATGGCGGGCGGTGAACAATATCTCCTTGGCGAACGACGGACCGACCAGATCGGTGAGCGCCTTCACGCCGTCGAACGCATAGCCAAGGCCGAGCCGGGCGGCCGGAATGCCAAACCGGCTATTCTCCGAACAGATGCGCATGTCGCAGGTCAGGGCCACGGCCATGCCGCCGCCGATGCAGAATCCCTTGATCATCGCGATCGACGGCTTGGAGAGCCCGACCATGGCGCGGGTCGCCGCGGCGCTCTGGGTACTGTAGACGGCGTTGGCGGCGCGGTCGTCGCGGTGCTCACCGAACTGCGAGATGTCGGCGCCGGAGATGAAGGCCTTGTCGCCGCCGCCCTTGAACACCACCACGCGGACGTCCGGATCGCTCTCGAACGCCTCAAGCACGGTCGGGATGGCCGCCCACATGTCCAGGGAAATGGCGTTGAGACGTTCGGGATGATTGAAGGTCATCCAGCCGATCGCGCCGTCCTTCTGGCCGGTCAGGCGCGGCGTGCCGGTCTCGATCATGATGTCAGGCCTTCCGATAGACCGGCGGCCGCTTCTCCAGGAACGCCCGTACCCCCTCCTGGAAATCCTCGCCCTGGGCGCAAAGGATCTGGTTGCGGTCCTCCATGGCGATGGCCGCCTCCAGTCCGCCGGCGTCGATCGAATGGTTGAGGCACTCCTTGGTAAGCCGCAGGCCCAGCGGCGTGGTCAGCAGCATTTCGGCGACCAGTTCCTCGCCTTCCTTTTCAAGTTGCTCCGGCGCGACGACAGCGCTGACCAGCCCAAGGGCCAGGGCGCGATCAGAACGGATGAACCGGCCGGTCAGCATCAGTTCGGCCGCCACCGACGATCCAACCATGCGTGGGAGAAAATAGCTGACGCCGATGTCGCAGGCCGACAGGCCGATGCGGATGAAGGCCGCGTTCATCTTCAGGGTCGGAGTGGCGATGCGGACGTCCGACGCCAGCGCCAGGGCGAAACCGCCGCCGGCCGCCGCGCCGTCGATCAGCGCGACGATCGGCTGGGGGCAGCGGCGCATGGCCATGACGATCTCGCTGATCTGCCGCTGGCGGATCAGGCCGTTCGAGGGTCCGCCGCCCCCACTGTTGTCGCGCTCCTTCAGATCGAGGCCGGCGCAGAAGTTGGAACCCGCCCCGCGCAGGACCACCACCCGCACTTCATGCCGCCAGTAGAGGCCGACGAACAGGTCGCGCAGTTCCTCGACGATCCGCCGGTTGAGGGCGTTGAGGCTGGCCGGCCGGTCCATGGTGATCCACAGGGCGTCGCCGCGTTGGTCGAGGCGCAGGTGTTCGTAGTCCATGAGGTCAGGCCCTGGCGCTGGTGGGAATCTGGTTGAAGGGAACGTCCTTGTCGACGCGGATGTCGGCGGGCAGTCCCAGCACGCGTTCGGCGATGATGTTGCGCAGGATCTCGTCGGTGCCGCCCTCCACGCGGGTGGCCGGCGAGCGCAGCAGCATGGCTTGGAAACGGCCATTGGCGGTGGCGATCTCCGGGTCGGAGATGATCCCGGCCTGGGCCTGGAGGTCCTCGGCGAACATGGCGATCTCCTGCATGGTCGGACCCGCCACCAGCTTGCCGATCGAGTTCTCCGGGCCGGGCGTCTCGCCCCGCGACAGGGCGGAGAGCGCGCGGAAGCCGGTGTATTTCAGGCCGGTGGTGCGCACCGCCCAGGTCGCCAATTTGGAGCGAACCGCCGGGTCGTCCACCGCCAGGCCGTTTTCCGTCTCGATGCGGGAGCACAGCTCGAACAGTTCGGGAAAGCCCGTGGACATGCCCGAGCCGATCGACAGCCGCTCGTTCATCAGGGTGGTCAGCGACACCTTCCAGCCGTCGCCGACCGCGCCCAGGCGCTGGTCGCCCGGAATGCGCACATCGGTGAAATAGACCTCGTTGAAGCCCGATTGGCCGTTGGCCTGCTTGATCGGACGGATCTCGATGCCTGGCGTCTTCATGCTCAGGAAGAACATGGTCAGGCCCTTGTGCTTGGGCACGGTGGCGTCGGTGCGGGTGACCAGGATGGCCATGTCCGAATAGTGGGCGCCGCTGGTCCAGATCTTCTGGCCGTTGATGATCCAGTCGCCCGAGCCGTCAGGCGCCGGTTCGGCCCGCGTGCGCAGTCCGGCCAGATCGGAACCGCCCGCGGGTTCGCTGAACAGCTGGCACCAGATCTCCTCGCCCGCCGCCAGTGGCGGCAGGTAGCGGCGCTTCTGGTCCTCCGACGCGAAGGCCATGACAGTCGGACCGCACATGCCGTGACCGATGATGAACACGCCGCCCAAGGCGCCGAACGGACCCTCTTCCTGGCCCCAGATCACCCGCTCGATCGGCGTGGCCCCCCGGCCGCCGTATTCGGTGGGCCAGTGAAGGCACGCCCATCCGGCGTCGGCTTTCTTTTTCTGCCAGGCCTTGGAGACGGACATGGCGTCAACGCCCTTCATCTCCAGGCTGCCGAAACCCGCCGATTCGAGATCAGCCTTCAGCTCCATCGGCGCATTGGCGTCGATCCAGGCGCGAACCTCG
Organism: Caulobacteraceae bacterium; assembly: GCA_025359665.1. Lineage (GTDB taxonomy): Bacteria > Pseudomonadota > Alphaproteobacteria > Caulobacterales > Caulobacteraceae > Acaudatibacter. The sequence continues at coordinate 7,683 of JANYFU010000601.1, read as the reverse complement.
GCCCGAAAAGTGGCTTCGGCGGGTGTATCGTCGAAATTCATGGCGTGTTCCCTTTCAGGCCGCGGCGGTGTTGCGGGCGCGCATACGGGCGATGAGTTTGTCTTCCCATTGTGACTGGCTACCCAGATTCAGGGCCAGCAGGTTCGAGCGGCGGTAGAACAGGTGACAGTCGAAGGCCCAGGTGAAGCCCATGCCGCCGTGGACCTGGATGTTGTTCTTGGCGCAGTGCTGGAAAGCCTGGGTGGCGCTGACCCGGGCGGTGGCCGCCGCCTCGGCCAGTTCCGACGCGCCGGTGGAGAGCGCCCAGGCGCCGTAATAGCCGTTCGACCGGGCCAGGGTGGCGGAAACATACATGTCGGCCAGCATGTGCTTGATGGCCTGGAACGAGCCGATCGGGCGGCCGAACGCCATCCGTTCCAGCGCATAGTCGCGGGCCATCTCCAGGGCGCGGTCCGCGCCACCGATCTGTTCGAAGGCGGTCAGGATGGCGGCCCGGTCGAACACCTGTTCGAGGATCGACCAGCCTTCGCCCGGCGCGCCGAGCGGTTCGGCGACCGCGCCGGTGAAATCCAGGCGGGCGTGGCCGCGCGATGGATCGATGGTCTGCAAGGTCGTGCGGGTGACGGCGTCCTGGCGCAGATCGACCAGATACAGCGACACGCCACGCGCGTCTGAGCCCGGCGCGGCGCGGGCCGAGACGATGGCGAAGTCGGCGATCTCGCCGTCGGCGACGGCGGTCTTGGCCCCCATCAGTCGGCCCTCGGACGCCGAAAGCTGGATCGTCTTGGGCGTCACCGCGCCGGCGCGCTCGGCGTGAGCGAAGGTCCCGATCGCCTCGCCCGCCGCCAGTTTCGGCAACCAGGCGGCCTTTTGGGCCTCGCTGCCAGCCACCAGCAGGAATTCCGTGGCCACGAAAACCGACGACGAGAACGGAACCGGCGCCAGAGCCCGGCCCATTTCCTCGGCGATGACACACAGTTCCAGATATCCAAGGCCTAGGCCTCCATGGGCTTCGGGAATCACGATGCCAAGAAAACCCATCTCGGCGAGGCCCGCCCACAACGCCTTGTCATAGGGCTCGGCGCTCTCAAGCACGGCCCGCACTGCGGTGGTCGGGCACTTGGCCGCCAGGAACCGCCGGGCCTCGGCCCCCATCTGTTTCTGTTCGTCGGAGAATTCAAAATTCATGCGCGTGTCTCCCTGGGTTTCTCGGCCGCCGCTCGGCTACGGCCCCCCAACCCTTGTTTGCCGGGGCCATAGGGGCGCCCTCTCGGTAGGGCAATCAAGCCCCAAGGCCGCCGCCAACGCGACCCTCGCTCCAAAACTTCGAGAAACAGTTGTCGCAGCCGCTTGTGCTGACGCTGCGGAATGGCTCACACGCTAATTTTCTGCCTATTAACACGTACAACTAACATTTCAGATGAGCTCTCGACCATGCCATTTTGCCGCCTTGCGCTCCTGAGTGTTTCCACGGCCGCCCTGTTGGCTGGCGGCCATACGGCGCGTGCGGCCGACGAAACGCCGGCGGCGAGCACGACCAACGAGCTTGTGGTCACGTCCGACCGGGTGGGCCTGCTGGAACGGAGACCCAACAACACGGTGTTCGGCCTCGACAAGCCGCTGATCGACACCCCGCGCTCGGCCAGCCTGATCAGCGACCTGACCATCCAACGCTACGGCATCCAGACCATCGATAATCTGGTGGCGATCGCGCCGGGCACCTTCACCGCCAGCTTTTACGGCGTGCCCGGATCGCTGAGCATTCGCGGCACCTATGCGGAGAATTATTTCAAGGGCTTCAAGCTGATCGAGAACCTGGGGACCTACACCACCCCGATTGGCGACGCGGCCCAGATCGAGATCGTGCGCGGCCCGCCGTCGCCGATCTACGGGGCTGGGCGGGTCGGCGGCTTCCTCAACTTCATTCCCAAGACGGCGTTGATCGACGGCGCCTATCTAACCCGGCCGATCGCCGAGATCGACGCCACCATAGGCGCCTATCAGAAAAAGAATGTCACGGTTCAGGGCGGCGCGCCGGTGACTCTGGGCGCGGTGCGCGGCGGCGTCTACGCCTATGGCGAGTTCGACGACAGTCATAGCTATTATCGCGGCATCTACCCGAAACATCAGCTGGGCGAGATCTCGGCCCGGTTCGATTTCCCGGACCAGTGGTCAGTGTCGCTGGACGCCAGCTATTACCATTCGACCGGCGATGTTCAGACGGCCGGTTGGAACCGGCTGACCCAGGACTTGATCGACCACCAGACCTACATCACCGGCCGCAACACCGCCCTGAACGCCAGCCCCGGCGCGGCCTATCTGGCGCCGGGCCAGGTGACCATACCGCCCGGTTTCTACCCGTTCCTGTTTTCGCCGACCGGAAACGGCGGAATCACCCAGGCTTATTTCGGCTTTCCGATTGCCCAGGACCCCCGGTTCAGCCTCGACACCGGCGTGGGGACCACAAAGCTCAGTCGCCGGGACGTCTATCTCAGCCCGTCGGATTTCTCCCAGACCGACACGCCGACGGTCTACTTCGGCCTGGAGAAGGCGGGCCTGCCCGGAAACGGTGTCGCCAAGCTGGAGGTGTTCTACACCGCCCTGCACAACAAGCGCTTCGTCAGCTACGGCTATCCGGCTTGGCTCCGAGCCAACGTGCTTGAAGCACGCGGCTCCTACGACGCCAAATTCACCGCAATCGACGGGCTCATCAACGTCAACACCATCACCGGCGTTTCGGACCGTCATTCCCAGTCTCGGGACATGCAAAGCTTCGACAGCGGAGTGATCGCCCTGGACCGGCGGGACATTTCCCACGGCGCGACCCCGACCGACAGCATCTGCAGCCCCTTTCAGGGCGGGGTGACGGGTGATGCGATCCCCGCCGCCTGCCTGGGCTGGGAGACCGATATCCACAGCAAGATCAACAATGTCGGCATCTTCGAAACCGCCGACGTGGTGATCGGCAAGCGGCTCGATCTCGTCCTGGGCGGCCGATACGACTATTACCACGTCAAGAGCAGCGACTCCGGCATCCTGGCCTTTGAAGCGCCCGGCCCCGTGACGGCCTCCAAGTGGGTGGGAACCTACAGCGCCAGCCTCAGCTACAAGATCGGCTTCGGCTTGATGCCCTACGCCACCTACGCCCAGAACTCGGCGCTCGAATACGGTCAGGCGGGCGACCTCTCCACCAGCCTGGTCCAGAACGGGGGTTGGATCCGCCAGTCCGCGCTGACCGAGGCCGGCGTCAAATTCCAGTTCTTCGGCGGGGCCCTGGTCGGATCACTCGACTACTATCGCCAGACCCGGCCGGTGCTCAGCGGCACGCCCCCTCGCGTCGTCAATACGGTCGGCAAGGGCGAGGAGCTGGAGATCCGCTATGTGGCGACCAGGAACCTGAGTTTGACCTTCGCCGGCAATCTGCAGCACACCGAGGTGATCGGGCCGGATCAGAGCTTCCAGTATCTGCCGGCTTTCGCGGTCTGCGGCGCCAATCAGGCGTGCTACGTCAGTTCTTTCGGTGGGACCTACGTCACCTATAATTTCAACAGCCTGGCCGGACGGTCGGGTAATTATGCGTTCGGGCCGATCCCGCACAGCGTCGACAGCCTCTATGTCAATTATGTCAGCGACGAGCATAGCTGGGGTCGAGCCGGCTTGACGATCGGTTCGACCTACACCTCCAAGACCTCGGGCAACCTGCCGGGCGCCGTGGTCTATCCGTCCTATTTCATTGAAAATATGTCGATCTTCTACCAGTTCGGCAAGAACGAGATCGACCTGAATGTCGACAACCTGACCGACCAACTGTATTTCACCCCGGACGCCGACACCTATGTGAACCTGGGCGCCTTGCCGGGGGTCGGCCGTGAGTGGCGCATGACCTTCAAGCGAAAATTCTAGGGCGGCGCGGGAACCAGCATGGCCGCGATCGAATGGCGTCCCTGGCGGTTGCTTGGCGTGCTGAGCCTGGTCAGCTTCCTGATCAACGCCTCGACGTTCAATTCCTTGGGCGTGGTGCTGCCCGACATGGTTCGGGACCTGAAGTGGAGCTGGACGCAAGCCGGTCTGGGCTTCACCATCCTGGGCGCGGCGTGCGGTTCTTCCGCGCTGCTGCCGGCCATGCTGATCCGCCGGTTCGGGGTGCGGGTCACCTTGCTGTCCGGGACCGCGGTGATGGTCCTCGGCTTCCTCTGCCTGGCGCGCGCCGAGGGTGTGTGGCTGTATTTCCTCGGCACGGCGCTATGCGGTGTCGGCTATCAGATGATGGCCCTGATCCCCGGGACCCACGTGCTGGCCGCCGTCTTCCATCGACGCGGCGTGCCGTTCGGTCTGTATTTCACCGCCACCGCCCTGGGTGGCGTGGCCGGACCGTGGATGGTGTGGGCCGTCAATCATCTGACGCCTGATGGCTGGCGCACCTATTGGATGATCCAGCTAGTCGCCTCACTGGTGCTGGGCGTCGTCTGCGCGGCGATGATGGGCGGCCGCGAATGGCTGTCGGAGATCGGCGCCCAAACCGACAAAGCGCTGGCGGAAGAGGCGGCCAACGGCGCGGCGAGAACCGCGGCGCCGGCGATCTACCGCACCGCGCGGGAGTGGTCGGTGCGCGAGGCCGTGCGGACACCGCAGTTCATGGTTCTGCTAGCCGCCTATTTCGGCCACCTGTTGGTGGGTGTGACCGTCGCCAGCCTATCGGTTGCGCATCTCACCCAAAGGGGCGTCTCAATGACCGTGGCCCTCAGCATGCTCAGCCTGGAGGCTCTGGTGCAGACCGGCGGACGCGCGGGCGCTACGGTGGTGGGCGATGTGGTCGATCCCAAACACCTGTTGATGTTCGCGCTCGCGGCCCTGGCCGTCGGGTCTGGCGCCCTGAGCATCGCCCAGAGTTATCCGGTGATGTTGCTCTATGCCGTGGGCAGCGGCCTTGGGTTTGGGCTCACGTCCCTGGCGGTGAGCATGCTGCTGCTCAACTATTTCGGTCGGCGCAACAATCTGGAGATTTTCGCGCGGACCGCCTTGGTCGGCGCCTTCTCGGCCCTGGGCGCGACCCTGGGCGGCGAACTGCGCGATCTGACCGGCGGTTTCGGCTCGACCTTCGCCATCTACGCCGGGGTGATCTTTGTCGTGTTTGTCGCCGTGGCGGTGATGAAGCCGCCACGGCCGAAGACGTAAAGCTATATCCTGCCCATCAGCACCAGAATGACGATGATGATCAGTATCAGGCCCAGGCCGCCGCTGGGGAAGTAACCCCACGACCGGCTGTGACCCCAGCTGGGAAGCGCGCCGATCAGCGCCAGGATCAGGATGACAATCAGTATGGTGCCGAGCATTGGAGTCTCCCGTCAGGGCGTTGGAGGCCGCTAAGGGGCCGCTCCCCCGACCAACGGCGCAACGCCCGCGAAGTTCCCTGACCGCGCCGGCTAAGCGCAGGCACGTCACCGGCGGCGGGATCCGGTGAACGGATCGGCGGCGGCCTCGGCCAGCTCGAATCCAAAGCGGGCGAAGCCTGCCTTCATCTCGGGGCTGATCGGCGCCTCTACGTCGATCAGGCCGCCTGAAGGGTGTGGAATGATCAGGCGGCGAGCGTGGAGCTGGAGCTTAAGCGCGGCCGAGACTGCCATCGAGGCCGGAGTATTGTATTTCGGATCGCCCAGGATCGGGTGGCCGATGGCCAGCAGGTGGGCGCGCAGCTGATGGGTGCGGCCGGTCTGCGGCCGGAGCGCCAACCATGTAGCCCTGGGCCCCGCCCGAGAAATGGTGACGAATTCGGTCACCGCCGGCTTGCCGTTCGCGTCCTTGGAGTCCACCGGAACCATCCGCTCGCGGTCATCGACGCCGACCTTGGCCAGGGGCAGATCGATGACGCCCTCGGCCGGTTTGGGATTGCCTTCGACCAGAGCCCAATAGGTCTTTTGCGCCTTGCGCCGCGCGAAACCGCCGGAGATGCGGCCGGCGGCGTCAGGTGTCTTGCCGAGGATCAGCACGCCGGACGTGTCGCGGTCGAGCCGGTGAGTCAGCCGGGGCCGATCGACACCCTCCCCCCAGGCGCTGAGCAGGCGGTCGATATGATGGGTGGTCTTTGTGCCGCCCTGAACCGCCAGGCCGGCGGGTTTGTTGAGGACCAGCACCTCGTCATCCTCCCAAAGCACCATGCTCTTGGCGAAGGCGGCGTCGCGGGATGATATCCCCTCGCGCGCCTCCGGGGGCGGCCCTTCCGGCAACGGCGGCACGCGCACCTGCGCCCCCGCCGTCAGGCGCGTATCGGCCTTGACCCGGGCGCCATCCACCCGCAGCTGCCCGCCGCGCGCCAGCTTGTGGATCTGGGTCTGGCCGAGGTGGGGCCAGCGGCGGCGCAGCCAGCGGTCCAGCCGGATGCCGTCCTCGCCCTCCCCGACAACCAGCTGTTTTACCTCGCCCATCAGGCGAAAAGGCGCCGCGCCAGGGTCAGGCCCAGAAACAGCGCGGCGATCGACAGACCCACCGAGGCCAGGGCATAGCCGGCCGCCATATCCCAGGCCCGGCGCTGGATCATCAGGGAGGCGTCCAAAGAAAACGACGAGAAGGTAGTGAAGCCCCCTAGCACGCCGACGGCCAGCAGCAGCCGCCAGCGGTCCTGGTCGGCGCCCCCGCGATGGGCCAGCAGGCCGACCAGCAGACCCATCAGGAAACCCCCGACGATATTGACCGTGAAGGTTCCGGCCCAGGGCCTGCCCGGCCCCAGCAGGCGAAGCGCCCAGACACCCGTCTGATAACGCGCGACCGACCCCAACGCCCCGCCGGCCGCCACGAGAAGCAGTTTTTCCATCTCGTCATAGTCGCGCACTCGCCCGTGAGCGGCAAGCGATCGGGACCTCAGGCCGGCTTCTCCGATCCGCCGCTCTCGGAGGCGCCATCGTCCTCCTCCTCGTCTTCTTCTTCGGTGTCATCCGCGGCGCCCGCCTCGTCCGACGCCGCCGCGCCGCTCATGGACTGCCGCGCGCGCCGCGCCGCGATGCGCTCCTGATCGTCGGGCGCGACATCGGTGGAAACCAGGGCCGACCGTCGCGGACTGGGATTGTCCTCGGGGAGAATCAATTCCATCCAGTCGGCGAGTTCCTCGGGTTGCATCGACGCCAGGGTTATGAACAGCCGCCGGTCAGCGATCGCGATCGTGCCGGCCACCGGATCCACGGCGATCAGAGGCGGCATGATCAGTTCCTTGCGCTGGGTTTCTCCCAGCTCCTGGATTCGCTCGGCGATCTTTCCGACGTCGACGGCGACCCCATCGGAAAGCAGTTGATCGACCATCGCTTGCGACAGCTCCTTGACCGACAGCCGATCGAGATTGTCACGTGCCGCGGCGTGCAATGACTCCAGGAGGAACCTGCCGAAATACACGCCCCGGCGAACGAATTCCCCTTTGGCCACCAGGCGAAATTCCGGATTTCCATCCGCGTCGAGCCGCACCTTGCGGCCGTCGGGATAGGTATTGCCGGTCGCGGGATCGATGGTGGTGGTCCGGTAGCGCGCGCGGCTGCCGGCGGGGTTGCGGGTGAACTTGGTGTTGGTCTGATAGTCGAGGGTCAGGTCGACCGTGGAGTAGTAGAGCGAAAACGCCCGGCGCGAGAGGAACTGGCCAAGCCTGGTTTCCAGCCCCCGGCGCGACCGCGCGACCGACAGCCGCGCGGCTTCAGCCTGAAA
>JANYFU010000549.1 GCA_025359665.1 Caulobacteraceae bacterium | reverse complement strand
CGGCGTGTATTTCATGTCTATGGCCGGCCCCAGCCGCAGGCGAAGAAACCGCGACGCCCGGTTCAGAGCCGTGATCACGGTCGGCGCTTCCTTGCCACCAAGCGGCTCAACGAAACACAGGGCCGCCTTCAGGTCGGGGGTGATCCGCACCTCGCTGATGGTCGGCGGCGTTCCCAGCAAGGCGGGATCGGTGAAACTCTCCTTGCGCAGAATCTCCACCAGGGCGTGACGCACCAGTTCACCCGCCCGAAGTTGACGTTGGGAAGGGCCGGCCGGAGGACGGCGGCCACGGGATGGGGAGGCGGGCATTGGCAAACTCTTGAAGCCGCGACGGCGGATCGAACACCGGCGCGGGAAAGCGGCGGCTTCTAGGGCCAGACACGCCCCCTGTCCACAGCGGTAGCTCTCAGGGCCGGCTTGTTTCGAATCCGGCGGCGTGGTCCGGTCACTGGCGCGCTCCACTCAGCGCGGGGGAAAAATCAATGTTCGATACCTGGGGACCGCGAGCAATCGCCGCGTTGTCGTTCACCCTTGTTGCCGGAGGCGTCGCCGCCGAGCCGAGCTTCTGGGTAGGGTGCGATGGTTACGGCAAGCCGGAAGCGCAAAGCTCGAAGCTGGGACGCGGTCTGGCCAGCGCCCTCTCGCTCGGACTTGTCGCAATGCCGGAGACCTACGACCCAGGCGGGCGTGCTCCCGACCTCGCCGGCGTGGCCGCTTGCAATGAAGCCCTCGAAAATGTGGGGCAGTTCCCGGACAGCTGGCTCCGACGAGCCAGCCTGCTCGAAGCCAGAGCGATCCACAACATCGAGGCCGATCATACGCGGGAGGCCCAAAAGGACGTTGATGCGGCCAGGGAAGCCGCGGGCGCCCAGGCCGCCGATATCCACTTCGCGCGCAGCACCGGGCTGAGCCTCGATCTGCTCCAAAGCTATCTTTCGTTGCGCGACGGTGAGGATTCCGAGGCTTCCCGGCTAGCAGCCCGCGCCGCCGCCGCGCGGCCGTTTTCTTCCGGCGTGCAACGTCTGGCGCTGTTTCTGATGAGTTTCGACGACGATAGCCTGAAGGAACAAGGCGCCGTGGCCGAACAGCTCGATCGTCTCAATCCGGCCGTTCGCGCGGACACCTCCTATATCCTGTGGCGATTGGGGCGCTTTCCCCAAGCCTGGGCGAACGCCTCTCCACTGTTTGGAGCGGGTTCTTCGTGGGCGGACGACGCCCCCATCGCCTTGGACCTCGACGAGCTACAGCGATCCTACCTGGCGGCCTATTCGGCGGCGCGGGCTGACCAGAGCGGAGCCGCGCGCGCCGTCCTCGCCACCTCACGCCGGCGGGTGGCGGGCGCGATCGAGATTCGGGACCGGAACTCGAACCCGCCTACCTATTCCTCCAGAAAAGACATGGATCGGCAGCGGTCCGCCCTGCTTGATCGTGCGGACGCCTGGGACAGGATCATCGATGCCGCAATCCTGTTTCAATCGAAACAGACGCTAGCGGCTCAGACCTTGCTCCTTGAACGAAGCAATTACCCCGCCAGCTCGGCGCTCCTCTCTCTGATTGGCGATCTTCGCGCGGAGTTATGGTCCAGCCAGTGGCGCGGTATGACAGCGACCGATCCATCTGTGTTGACGGAACTAGTCCAGGGGTCCCGTGAAAAACGTATCACGCGAATTAGTGATGAGTTGTTCTCCATTCTGCCGCAGCCGGAGGACGTTCACATGATTACCCGATACTCGGGTCAGATGTTTCTCAGCTTCAAGCAGGGTGGTTTCACCGAACGCCAGCTTGGCAATGGATCGACGGAGATCACGTTCAAAGCCAACCTGTTCTCCCGGGAAGCCGCAGACGAGATGGTCTTGCTCCGGGCGGCCGATCTGGCCGAACGAGCAGGGAAGCAATTCGCATTGATCGACGCGCGGCACGACTACACGCGCTGGTCGCAGACGATGAGAGGCGGCGTTTCCCAAGGACCCAAGGTCCAGGTGGGCTACGAGTCGGTAATCGAGGTAAGGTTTGGCGAGGCAGGAATAGGAGCCCCGGCGATCAACGTTGGCGAAGTCAATGCGGCGCTGGGACCCATATATTTACCAGCAAAGCCGAAAACCCCGTAACGGCCCATGGTGTTCACCGCGCCGTCCAGTGTGTCGGTCAGGCAAAAGTAGTTATTCAAACCAGTCGGATCGGACCCGGATATTGGGCCATGACGCGGTCGGCGGTCAGGAGTTGCACACCCTCGACGATCGATTGGGCGACCAGCAGACGGTCGAACGGGTCGCCGTGCAACGGTGGCAGGGAGGCGACCGCGACGGCGTGATCGCCAAGGATAGGCAGTTCAATGTAGCCATTGTCCAGCAGGCCCCGGCGCAGCAGGCGCGGATCGACGGCGAAATCGGATCGGCCGAGCGCGCTTTTGGCGGCGACCTCCCACAGGCTGACGACGCTGAACATCGGTTGGTTGTCCTCCGACCCGATCAGCGCGATCGCCTCGGCCGACAAGGGCGAGCGCCGCTCCGCCGATACGGTCCAGCCGGTCGCCCAGAGCAGGATGTGGGTGTCGAGGAGCAACCTCATGCCTTGCCGTGGAACATCGCCTCGATCTCGGCCGAGCCCATGGTGTCGAAGTCGTCGGGAACCTGGATTTGCCCCTCGAGAAAGCCGAACCGCCGGGCCGGCTTCGGCGGCTCGTCGGCAATCGCCGTCACGCGC
>JANYFU010000149.1 GCA_025359665.1 Caulobacteraceae bacterium | reverse complement strand
TAGCACTTGTAATACATGTCGAATTCGACTGGGTGCGGGTGAAGTTGGACGCGCATCACCTCTTCCATCTTCAGCTCGATGTAGCTGTCGATGAAGTCGTCATCCATCACCCCGCCCTTCTTGAGGAAGGCGCGGTCCTTGTCGAGATTTTCCAGGGCCTCGCGCAGCGAGCCGCAGACTTCTGGCACCTTCTTCATTTCCTTGGGTGGCAGATCATAAAGGTTCTTGTCGGCGGGCGCACCGGGATCAATCTTGTTTTCGATGCCGTCGAGGCCGGCCATCAACATAGCCACGAAGCCGAGATAGGGGTTGCCCATCGGGTCGGGGAAGCGAACCTCGATGCGTTTGCCCTTGGGGCTGTCCACGTGCGGGATGCGGATCGAGGCGGAGCGATTGCGAGCCGAATAGGCCAGCTTCACCGGCGCTTCGTAGCCTGGCACCAGACGCTTGTAGGAGTTGGTCGTCGAATTGGTGAAGGCGTTGATCGCCTTGGCGTGCTTGATGATCCCGCCGATGTACCAAAGGCACATTTCCGACAGGCCGGCGTATTTGTCGCCGGCGAACAGCGGTACGCCCTTATTCCAGATCGACTGGTGAACGTGCATGCCCGAACCGTTATCGCCGAACATCGGCTTGGCCATGAACGTCGCCGTCTTGCCGTAGGACGCGGCCACGTTCTGCACCACATACTTATAGAGTTGCAGGCGGTCGGCCATGGTGATCAGCGGAGCGAATTTCAGGCCGAGCTCATGCTGCGCCGGAGCGACTTCATGGTGATGCTTTTCCGGCTTCAAGCCCAGCTCACCCATCACCGCCAGCATTTCGCCGCGCAGATCCTGGGCTGAGTCGACTGGATTGACCGGGAAATACCCGCCCTTGGTGCCGGGCCTGTGGCCCATATTACCTTCGGGATACTCCTTGCCAGTGTTGCTCGGCAGTTCACTGGAGTCGTAGGAATAGCTGGTGTTGTGGGGCGCGGTGGACCAGCGCACGTCATCGAACACGAAGAACTCGGCCTCGGGGCCGAAATACACTGTGTCGCCAACGCCGGCGGCCTTCACATAGGCCAGAGCCTTGCCGGCGATCGATCGCGGATCGCGATTGTAGGGCGCGTTGGTGCCCGGGGTGACCACATCGCAGGTCAGGCAGAGGGTCGTCTGCTGATAGAATGGGTCGATATAGGCGCTCGCCAGATCGGGGCGCAGCTTCATGTCCGAATCGTTGATGGCCTTCCAACCGGCGATCGATGAGCCGTCGAACATGGTGCCGTCGTCGAGGAATTCCTCATCCACGAGATCGATATCGAAGGTCACGTGCTGCATCTGACCGCGAATATCGGTGAAGCGCACATCGACGTATTTGACCTCCTTTTCCTTGATCTCGGCCAGGATGTCAGCTGATGTAGTCATGGATTGTTTATCCCCTTAAAGGCGGTTTTAGATGGCATTGGCGCCGGTTTCGCCGGTCCGAATGCGGACGACCTCGATAATCTCCGAGATGAAGATCTTTCCATCGCCGATTCGACCAGTACGGGCGGCGACTTGGATGGCTTCGACAGCCTTTGACAGTTGATCATCCGCCACGACAACTTCGATCTTTATCTTTGGCAGAAAATCTACAACGTATTCCGCGCCCCGATAGAGCTCAGTTTGGCCTTTCTGACGACCAAAGCCCTTTGCTTCGATCACCGTCATTCCCTGTAGGCCAAGATCCTGAAGCGCTTCTTTCACCTCATCGAGCTTGAAAGGCTTTATTATTGCTTCGATTTTTTTCATAAACTCCGACCCGATGTGGCGTGGGCCCGGTCGCAAGCGAACGAGCATGAGCGGCCTTGAGCGCACAAGAGGCGGTTCGAAACAGCTCGTGTCAATCGCCGCGCCCTATTCCCTGGCTGAAAATATGGGCGACATTTGCCTAAATATTGTGCGGCACACAACCGCCCTTGTGATGGCCGACGAGGACCTTAGAAGCAAAGGTGCTTGTTCATTCCAGGGTGATCGACGATGCGGCTCTATCTCATTCGCCATGGCAAACCCGCCGCCGTCTGGGGTGGAGATGACGATGATCCGGGATTGGACGAGACGGGACACGGTCAGGCCCGGGCCGTGGCCGCGCGCCTCATGGCCCTGCCAGAGGCGGACCGACCGGTCTCGGTTGTCAGTTCGCCGTTGCGTCGTTGCCGGGAAACCGCGCAACCCCTGGCCGACGCGCTGGGCGTGCCGGTGGAAATCGATCCCGCGGTCGGAGAAATCCCGACGCCGAGTTCACTCAGCGGCGTGGAACGGCCTGATTGGTTGCGGGCCGCCTTTGCCGGCGATTGGGCGGACATCAAGGGGGACCTCGACTACGGGCTTTGGCGTAGAGGCGTCGCCAAGACGGTGGCGCGCCGACGTGGCGCGGCGGTGTTCAGTCACTTTGTGGCGATCAACGCGGTCGTCTCGGTGGTTCGCGGCGAGGATCGGGTAATCAATTTTCGACCCGACCACACATCGGTCACGACGCTCGATCTTGATGGCGATTGTCTGACGCTGGTGAATCTGGGCGATGAGGCCGCAACGGGAGTCCTTTGACCGTGCAGCTGAAATCCCATCCCCGCGAAATTCTCACGGTCGGTGAAATGGCCAACGCGGATCGGGCCGCGATAGCCGCCGGGACTCCAGGCATCACTTTGATGGAGCGGGCGGGCCAAGCGGTCGCCGACGCCATCCTGGCGCGGTATTCGCCCCAGTCGACCGTGGTGCTCGTCGGGCCTGGCAACAATGGTGGGGACGGTTACGTCGTCGCGCGCCTGCTCAATAGGCACGGTTGGCCCGTGCGGGTGGAAACTCTGTCGCCGCCTGCCACGGCCGACGCCAAAGCCGCCGCCGCGCGCTGGACGGGACCTGTAACGCCGCTCACCCACCGCGGCGGCCAAGCCGACCTGATTGTCGACGCCCTGTTTGGCGCGGGCCTCGACCGGCCTCTTGGACCTGAACTGGTCCGGCTGGCGCTGTCGCTCGGGCGTTCCGAAACCCCGGTGGTAGCAATTGATGTTCCCAGTGGCCTGGCTGGAGACACGGGTCGGCCTCTCGGCGGGATATGCTTCCAGGCCGAACTGACTGTCACTTTTCATCGGCGAAAGTTCGCCCACTGTCTTCAGCCCGGACGAGGCTTGTGTGGCGAGGTGATCGTCGGCGATATCGGACTTGATGGCGGACCTGGCGCGCTGTTCGAAAACGCGCCCAACCTGTGGTTGCCCCGCTTTCCCTGGCCCAGTGTCAATGCGCACAAACACACCCGCGGCCGTTTGTTGGTGGTCAGCGGTGGGGCCTGGAACACGGGCGCCGCGCGATTGGCGGCCCGAGCCGGTCTGCGCGTGGGCGCCGGCCTTGTAACCATAATGTCTCCGCCCGAGGCGTTGATGGCCAATGCAGCCCACCTTGAAGCGGTGATGTTGCGCCCCTTCGAAACCGACGTGGACCTTGAAATGGCCGGATCCGAGGCGGAATGCGCGATCATCGGTCCCGCCGCCGGCGTGACGGACATCACCCTGTCCAACGTGCTCGCTCTGGCCCGTACTGGCGCGGCGCTATTGATTGACGCCGATGCCCTGAGCGTCTTTCGCGACGATCCAGCCGAACTTTTTTCAATCCTTGATCGAGATGACGTTCTGACGCCCCACCCCGGTGAGTTCGAACGCATATTCCCGGGCTTGCTCAACGAGACGCCTGAACGTGTCACCGCCGCGCGGACCGCGGCGGCGCGAGCGCAGGCAATCGTGGTGCTCAAGGGCGCCGATACCGTGATCTCCGCCTCCGACGGGCGTGCGGCGATCAACCTCAACGGCACGCCCTGGCTGGCCACCGCTGGGTCCGGCGACGTTCTCGCCGGCATGATCGCGGGGCTGATGGCCCAGGGCATGGAAAGCTTCGAGGCGGCTTGCGCTGGGGTGTGGCTTCACGCTGCTTGCGCCGAGGCGTTTGGTCCCGGGCTGATCAGCGAGGACTTGCCGGGGCTGCTGCCCATGGTGTTGAAGCGCTTGCACGTATAGGTCGTCACGCTACAGCGTCGCCGAAATTGGGAAGGAACCATGACAGCCGTCATCAGGACCACACTCGTCACGAGCGCCGCGATCGCGCTGCTCGCCCTGGTTGCTTCGCCCGCCGAGGCCCGTGTCCATCATCACCATCATCCAGCGTCCGCCGCGGCGTCCCCCGCCCGCGCGACCCATCACCATCACGCCAAGGTGTCCGCCGGGCCGGCGCACGCCCATTCCCGACATCACCAAAAAAAGCATTCGGCTGCAGCCGGGCCATCTCACGGGCGACACAAACATAGTCAGCGCGAGATCGTGCCACACCCGCATGAGCGTCACGCCGCGCTTTGCCAGGTTGTCACCGTTCATCATCACGCGGTTGAGCGCTGCCGGGGGGGGTAGTGGGGGCTACGCCCTTGGCCTGTTCAATCGTTCAGGCAGGGCTTGCCGTGAGGCGCGCGTCCCACGAGGTCGGCCGCCACGGAGGGCAGGGCGGCCCAGGAATCGACCAGATAGCGCCGCCACAATCGTGTCGGTTCGAGCCCCAGCCGCCACAACCATTCGAGACCCAGCCGCCGCAGGACGGTCGGCGCGCGGGTGGCGTGGCCGATAAGAAAGTCCAGGCCGGCGCCAAAGCCGTAGGCATAGAGGTCCCCGAGCTGGCCGCGATGGGTGTCGATCCAAATTTCCGATTTCGGCGATCCCACGCCGAACACCAGATCGGTCGTGCCGTGCGCACGGATGGTCGCGCATAGCGCCGCGCTCTGGACCTGGTTTTTTTCGAAGCCGAAGGCCGGCGAGTCAAAGGCCAGGGCCTCCTTGGGGAAGCCTCGCGCGAGGAAGCTTTCGATCAATCTCTCGCCGGTCTCCGGCGTCGACGTAATAAAGAATGGTCGACGGTCCAGGGACCACGACCGGGCGAGTTCCGCGAACAGATCGACCCCCGTGATTCGTCCCGGCGCCTCAACACCGCGGACGCGTGCATAGGCGAAAACTGGAGCCCCATCGATCGTGACGGCCCATGCGCTAGAGTAGGCCAGTCGAAACGCCGCGTTGCGACGTAGATTGGCGACATGATCGAGATTCATGGTCGCCACCAGGCGGACACCGTTGGTTGACGGCTCGCGGGTGATTTCGGACGCCAGCCCCTTGAGGGTCAGCGTACAAATTTCACGGCCAAACAGGGTTTTTTGGGTCAAAAACCCACCTCGCCTGGTGGCCCATCGATAGTCAAATCGACAATCTGCATGTCATGACCTGCGCAATGAACCAAAATTTCTGTCACTAAGGGGTTGTTTTCTCGAAAATCTGGAATAATCTGAGTAACGGTATTTTTTAATTACTACTACATGAAATTTAATATTAAATATTTTTTGGTGGAGTTTGATTACCGTGTTGCGGTGCGTTTGTCAAACTGACCGGCGGCGTCGCGACCATCCGTTGAAAAGTTGACGTGCCTGAGAAACCCACCGCGAGATCACGCGTGGCGCCCGGCCTTGAAAGAGTTTATCAGAGCGCCCGTTGACGTGAACGCGTCTTCCGTCCGCGCCGAGCCTCGGCGACGCTGCGTCGGCCGATCGTCGGCCGGCGCGCCATTCTCACCGCCCAGGCCTTTTCGAGGAGTCCGGCATGCGAGTTGTCATGATCGGGACAGGATATGTCGGGCTGGTCTCGGGCGCTTGTTTCGCCGATTTTGGACATGGCGTTACCTGTATCGACAAGGACGACGACAAGATCGCGCGCCTTAAGCAGGGGCTGATGCCGATCTACGAGCCGGGGCTCGAAGCGATGGTGGCGCGCAACGTCGCCGAGGGACGGCTTTGTTTCGCGTCCGAGGCGCCCGATGCGGTGGCGGAGGCTGACGCGATCTTCATCGCCGTCGGCACCCCGTCGCGTCGCGGCGACGGCCATGCCGACCTCAGCTATGTTTACGCCGCCGCTGAGGAGGTCGCGGGAATCGTTGCCGGCTTCACCGTGCTGGTCACCAAATCCACGGTCCCGGTCGGCACCGGCGACGAGATCGACGCAATCGTTCGTCGCGTGCGTCCCGACGCGGACGTCGCGGTGGTCTCCAACCCGGAGTTCCTTCGGGAGGGGTCGGCGATCGAGGATTTCAAACGTCCTGACCGGGTGGTGGTGGGTCTCGCCGATGAACGCGCCAAGGCGGTTATGGCGGAACTCTATCGGCCACTCTACCTCAATGAGACGCCTATCCTGTTTACCGACCGACGGACGTCGGAGTTGATAAAATACGCCGCCAACGCGTTCCTGGCGATGAAGATAACCTTCATCAATGAGATGGCCGACCTGTGTGAGAAGGTCGGGGCCAATGTACAGCAGGTGGCTCGCGGCGTTGGCCTCGACAAACGGATCGGCGCCAAGTTTCTCAACGCGGGGCCGGGTTATGGCGGATCGTGCTTCCCGAAGGATACGCTGGCGCTGGTCCACACCGCCAGCGACTCGGGCGCTCCGCTGCAGCTCGTCGAGGCGACAATTCGCGTCAACGATGCGCGCAAGAGAGCCATGGCGGGCAAAATCGTTGAAGCGCTCGGGGGTGATGTCGCCGGCAAGACGATCTGCATTCTGGGACTGACCTTCAAACCCAACACCGACGACATGCGCGATTCTCCCGCGCTTGAGATCGTGCCCGCATTGCAACGCCTTGGCGCGCGGATCCGGGCCTTTGACCCCGAGGGGCGAGAAGCCCGGGTTCTTCTGCCCGGCGTGATGTTCGAGGATGGACCTTATGAGGCGGTTGAGGGGGCTGACGCCATGGTGCTGCTGACCGAATGGGATCAATTCCGGGCGCTCGACCTGGACCGGATCGGGGCGCTTATGCGAACGCCGGTTGTGATCGACCTGCGAAATGTCTATCGCCCTGACGAGATGAAACAGCGCGGGTTTGCCTATTCGAGTATCGGCCGACCCTGACAATGTCCCCAAGCCACAATGGGGAATGATCTCACGCTCGTCGGCCTTGCGGTCTCCACGTAGGCGATTGCGTTGCGGGCCAAGATGGGATTTGTCGCGCCTACCTTTTTGCCTCTCCCACCAAAGAAGCGGACCTGAGACCATATGTCGATGAATGCACAGCGCTCTCAATATCTGTTCACGAGTGAAAGCGTCTCGGAAGGCCATCCCGACAAGGTCGCCGACCGGATTTCCGATACGGTTGTGGACGCGTTCCTGTCGGTCGATCCCTATGCGCGCGTGGCCTGCGAGACGCTGGTCACAACCAATCGAATTGTCTTGGCTGGCGAAGTGCGCGCGCCCGAGGACGTGCTGTCCGGCATCGTCGACAGTCTGGAGGCGAAGGTCCGGGGGGCGATCAAGGACATCGGCTATGAACAGCAGGGCTTCCACTGGCGCAATGCCGACTACGCCTGTCACCTCCACCCGCAATCCAGCGATATCGCCCAAGGGGTCGACGCCGCGGGTAACAAGGATGAAGGGGCCGGCGACCAGGGCATTATGTTCGGCTATGCCACCGTCGAGACGCCCGAATTCATGCCAGCTACGCTGCAATATTCCCACAATATCTTGAAGTCGCTTGCCAAGGCGAGGCATGCCGATCCGACCATGGGATTGGAGCCGGACGCCAAGAGTCAGGTCACCTTGCTATATGAAAATGGCAGACCTGTTCGCGCCACGTCGATCGTGCTGTCCACCCAGCACCGGGATGGGCTGACGCCGGCTGATGTAGCCGACATCGTCAGACCCTATATTCTAAAGGTATTTCCCGAAGGTTTCGTTGATTCCGAGACTCGTTGGCATATCAACCCCACCGGCAATTTCGTCATCGGAGGACCCGACGGCGACTGTGGCCTGACCGGGCGCAAGATCATCGTGGACACCTATGGTGGCGCCGCGCCGCACGGAGGTGGCGCGTTCTCGGGCAAGGATCCGACGAAAGTCGACCGTTCCGCGGCCTACGCCTGTCGCTATCTCGCTAAGAACGTCGTCGCGGCTGGTCTGGCTGAAAAATGCACGCTGCAGATCGGCTACGCGATCGGTGTGACCGATCCGTTGAGCTTCTATGTCGACCTTCAAGGCGGCCAGGTCGATCCAGCCAAGCTTGAGGAGATTCTACCGCAGATGATCGGTGGAGCGACGCCCCGCGCCATCCGCCAGCATCTCAAGCTCAATCAGCCGATTTATGAGCGTACGGCCGCTTATGGACACTTTGGACGGGAACCCGAGGCCGACGGCGGCTTTTCCTGGGAGAACACGGATTTGGTCGAGGAACTTCGGCGAGCGTTCTAGGACGCTGGGCGAGGTGGACCGTGATTGTCACCGCCGGATGGAGAGGAAGCGCGGATGAGCGTCTATTCCATAATCCTTTGCGGCGGCGTTGGATCACGTTTGTGGCCTGAGTCGACAATCGACAATCCAAAGCCGTTCATCGACCTGATCGGTGATCGATCGCTATTTCAGCGCACCGTGTCACGCATGACGGCGGTTTCCGCCGGGCGTCCGCCGGTGATCGTCACGGGCCTGGCCTATGTGCATCACGTACGGCGGCAACTCGCCGCGCTTGGCAGTGATGGCTTTATCATCGCAGAGCCGGAGGGTCGGGATTCCGGCCCTGCCTTGCTGGCGGCCGCGGTCTGGATCGCGCGGAAAGACCCGGGGGCGGTAGCCGTGGCCGTGGCCTCCGATCATCACATTCCCGACGCCCTGGCCTTCGCCGAAGCGGTGAGGGCGGCGTTTGACGCCGCCAACGACGGCGAGATCGTCACTTTTGGCGTCAAGCCCGGCTTTCCGTCGACCAGCTACGGCTACATTCGCCCTGGGGCTGTGCTTGACGATCGCTCTGGCGTCCTGCGGGTTGGCCAGTTCGTGGAAAAGCCCGGCCAGGCGCGCGCGGAGGCTCTGGTCACGGAGGGCTGTCTTTGGAACACGGGCAATTTCATGTTTCATGCCGGATCATTGATCGCTCAGGCGGCGATCCACGCGCCGGACATGCTTGAAGCGGTTGAAGCGTCGGTGGTGCTTTCGATCGATAATGGCGACGTTTGCGAGCTTGGAGCCCGCTTCACCGAAGCGCCGAAGGTGTCGTTCGATATCGCGATCATGGAGAAGACCGACCACGCGGCCGTGATTCCGATCGACTATGCGTGGTCGGATCTGGGCTCGTGGGATTCGGTCTGGGCGTTTTCGCAATTGGATGGGTCCGGCAATTCCATTGTTGGAACCGCCGTGCTCACGGACACCGAAGGCTGCCTCGTTCGCGCCGGACCCGGCGTCAGGATTGTGGCGATCGGTCTTCGAAACCTGGCCGTGGTGGTCAGTGGCGGCAATATTCTGATCAGTGACCTCGCGCGTGTATCGGCTCTTAAACCAGCGTTGGAGGCGCTTGAGTCTCTTGGCGATCCCACCGACGACGACGCGTTGGCCTCCTTCGCCGATGGCGCTCCATCGGGCTTTGGAAGGTTGAAAACCTGATTTCGGGAGGACAGCGCCTCGCGATCTTGGGGATTTCCGCGACAGAGTGAGTTTCTTATGAGCAAGCCCGGCCCAGCCGCCTTTCCTAGACCATCATTCATGGACTTTCGCGGCTTCCGCCTATAGATCGGGCGGCGAGGTCGGGGCCGGTAGGTCCAACTCGCTGAAGGCCCCTCTCAAAACTGGATAGTCAGGCTTTGCAACAGACTTCAAATGATCTGTCTCGCGCCGCCACGCCGATGATCAGCGTGATTGTACCGCATTACAACGATCTGATCGGTTTAGACCGATGTCTAGAGGCTCTTCAGCGACAAACCTATCCACGAGACTGTTTCGAGATCATCGTGGGAGACAACAATTCCGCCGTGGGGGTGGAAGCCGTTGCCCAAATCGTAGCTGGAAGAGCTCAGCTGACGGTGGTGACCGAGAAAGGCGCCGGTCCCGCCCGGAATGGGGCTCTGGCTCTGGCGCGGTTTGACGTACTCGCGCTTACCGACTCGGATTGTGTGCCGGATCCGAAATGGTTGGAGAACGGAGTAAAAGCTCTGGAAAATCTTGATCTTGTAGGGGGTAGGATGGATGTATTTCCCGGAGATCCGTCCAATATACTTCCAGTCGAGGCTTTTGAGTTGGTTTTTGCTTTTGACAATAGAAATTATATATTGAAGGATGGATTTTCGGTAACGGCAAACCTCTTCACGCGCCGGTCCATTTTCAAGCGTGTCGGGTATTTCTCATCGCTCGGCCTTTCGGAGGATGTGGAATGGTGTCGGCGAGCCACGTCGTTCGGGTTTCGGCTGGGCTATCAGGATGATGTCGTCGTCGCGCATCCGGCCAGACCCACATGGGCGGACATGTGGAAAAAAACTCTGCGATCCGATACGGAGATGTATAATCTGAAGGTGAGTTCGAATGTCGCTCGCATACGCTGGTTGGTGAGAATCTTGGGATATCCGGTTTCTGCAATAGTCCACACACCTAAAGTATTAATGTCCAGAAACCTAAATCATATTGGCCAAAGATTTGGAGCACTAGGCGTGCTTTACCGTATAAGATTTCAGCGCAGTGCTTTGGGATTTCGACTTCTATTTTCTAATATTTTTGCATAGGACGATTTTGCTATCTGATGTCGCTTCGAAATTTTAGTCCATTTGGTCACAAATTGGTAGCAGTGGTGCAATAGAGTATGCATATTTCCGTCTCAATTGTCGGCTTCAGAAATAAGTCCGACATTGTCCGCTGCCTTGACGCCTTGTCGCGGTCAAAGCATCGCGATTTTGAGGTCGTGATCTGCGAAAATGGCGGTCAGAATGCTTACCGCGAGCTTGTAGACGCGGTCCCGGCCACCTTGATCGGTGGGCAAGCCGTCAAGGTTGTTGAGGCCCCAGGGAACCTGGGCTTCGCCGGCGGCGTAAATGCCTGCCTCGCCCAAACCCCAGAGGCCGATGGTTGGTGGCTGCTGAACCCCGATACCGAACCCGACGAAGGGGTTCTGTTGGGGATGGTCGACCGCTTGAACGAGGGAGACTGCGAAGCGGTAGGCTGCTCCATCTTCCTGCCAAATGGAAAAATCCAGTCTTATGGTTGCCGTTGGCGTGGCTGGTTGGCGCGCGTTGTGATGATCGGCGATGGTGTAAATGTTGGTGAAACGGTTGACGCCTCATTCGTCGAGCGCAGCCAGTCCTTCATAAGTGGCGCTTCAATGCTCATCGGCCGTCGCTTTCTGGAGGCCGTCGGGCCGATGAGGGAGGAATATTTCCTCTATTGCGAGGAGGTTGAATGGTGCTTGCGCGCCGTCTCGCGAGGCATGCGTCTCGGGTTCTCGGCTTATGGGCGGGTGTTGCACCACCATGGCACGACTACGGGCGCTGGGCGTGGCGTGCGAGATAGGCCTCGCATCGTCGTCTATCTCAGTGAGCGCAACCGATTGCTGCTTACCCGTGATTGCTTCGGCGCGCGGTTTCCCATTGTGGCCCTCGCGGCATTGGGGCAGCTGGTTTTAAGATGCGCGCCTCGCGGCGCTTGGCGCCACTTCGGCTATGGCCTTGCTGGCTGGTGGGCTGGCATCCGAGGGGAACGGGGTCCACCCAACTGGCTTCCAGCCTGAACCGCGTGCTTATTGTTGTTCCTGAGCCTCGACACGGTGGCGACGATCATTCCCAAAAACATGAAGACGATCGCGTGATTATCTTCCGCGGAGTAGACCATCTTGATGACGAAAAAATTCACCAGGGCGATAGCTAGTGGAACAAGAAAACCATAGTCCTTGGATTTGCCAATTGATAGAAGTGAATATCGAGCTGCGACAAAAATGGATAGTGCTAGCAGGCCATAGTAAACAATAAATCCAACAATACCATATTCCATAGCTACGGTAATATAATAACTGTCGAGAGTCAGCGTCCCATTTTGAATCGTGAATCCGACGGTTTTGGCTCCATTGCCTATGCCGTATCCCCAGGGATGGGATAGAAACTTGGGGATCGCCAGAGCCAATTGTTCCTGGCGAGCCTCAGTACTGGATTTGGTGGCTCCATTGCCGCCGAAGGCCAAGTCATGGACGGGTCTCCAAAACAGCACCACACCCGCGGCGATCGCCAGCCCGATCGGCAGAGCCAGCACAAACGCCGGCGCGAGAATACTCTCGCGATTAGCGCGCCAATATAGCAGCGCCCAGGCGACCGCGTAGAACAGGAACGACATCATACAGCCGACCACGGACAGTCGAGAGCCGGTTATATAAACGATAAATATGAGAAACGGCATCGTCGCCACGGCGGCGGCTTTCAACAACCAGCTGTATTTTCCAAGCGCGAAGTGGATGATAAAAGGAAGGGTCAACGCTAGGTACTCGCCCAATCCAAGGCTGGTGTTGAAAGTGCTGTGGGTTCGATATTGATCGCTGCCGTCTCTGAATTTGGCGGTTAAGGTCTGTGTCACCGCCGGGTCGTCAATTTGCAGGAAGCTCGGGATGTGACCAGCCCATAGCACCTGCTGATGGCGCCATTCGAAAACGCCGATGATCCCGACCGGAATCACCATCAGCCAAAGCATTCCGGCCATCTTCTGGACGCGTCCGGGCGTGAGAAACACATAGGCGCTAACGAAAAACATCGAAGTCCAGCCCACTTGGGCGACTACAAACTTGTCGATCGAGAAGCCTGGCTGCGCGGAAAACCCTACCGAAACCGCTTGAATAAGGACGAAACCCGCCAGCGTTTGCCAGATTATCGGCGCCCCCGACAGCGACGCGGCCAGGGTTTCTCGAAAGCTTTTCGAAACCGAGACGCAGATCAACAATGTCAGGACGAGTGGAAAGCCGGTCAGTCGCACCATGGTGATCCATGGCAAACCAGGCAAAGCAAGCGCGATGTAGTTCGGCCACATCACGAGACCCACGAAGAATGCGAACGTCAGGCCAATCAGCGTCCGCGTCGGCGCGGTGCGGGTCTCGGGCAGCGCCCAGATGGCCACCATCGCCATCAAGGGAAGCGGCGCAACCAACGGCAGCAGCAGCCCTGGAGCAAACAGGGCGAAGGCGAAGCCGTAGACCAGGCAAAATCCCGCAACCAGAACCACGATCAGGATGCTGAGCAACCGCTGGTTCAGCCTCCGCGGATCACGCTCGTAAGGCTTCAGAATGTCACGCGTAAGGGCGATGGGCTCGTCCGAAGACGTCATCTATGCAATCTCCAGATCGATCGTGCGGCGCCGCAACCCATGCGGCGGTATTATATCAGAGGATATCAGAGGCGAGATTGGGGTCATTTGAACGGATGCGCGCCAAGAGTCACGGTCCCCTCAGTTTCCCGGACATTCCGTCAGCGACCCGACGCGCCAGGAGCACGGTCTCGCGAATGGCTCGGCGCTCCCGGTAGGCCATCCATCCGATCAGCCCAACCACCGCCAGCGCCATGGCGACGCGCGGGAGGATCCCATCGTGCTGAAAGACCCAGATCGCCCCCAGAATGGCCGCGGATCCGGTCATGAACATGACAATTCGATCGAAACCGCTGAAAAGCGGCTTCTGAAATACTTTGTTAAGGAGGATCAATCCCACGGACTGAGCCAAGAGCTCGCCGAAAACGAACCCGGCCATCACCCCGGGTAGGCCAGCCAATACCAAGCCGCAAACAAAAGCGGCCGGGTAGGCGAACAGCCGCGTCGTGTTCACGGCGAGAGGGCCAACGCTTCTGCCGGCGCTGAGAGCCACGACGGTCGGATATACCTGCAGAAAACGACTGGTCTGCAGAATTCCGATGAGACCGACCGTCAGGGCCGACTCGGAAAATTTGGCCCCATACAAAAACTTGACCGCTGTCGGCGCTACCAGCGCAAAGCCCGCCGACAATATCAGAGCCAGCATGAGAACCTGTCCGCCCATCACATCGGCGACTCGCATCCGCTCGGCTGGGTCGTCGCGATTCTGGGCCAGCACCGGAAGATACATAGCCTGTGTGTAGCGCGTTATTGTCGCCACCGGGTAGAGGACGAGAAGGAGGATGGCGGAGTATCGCCCCAGCGTCACCAACCCCAGCTGGTGGCCAACCAAGGCGCGATCGCCCTGGGTTGCGAAAAAAAGCAACAAACCGTTCAGCATCAGCGGCCCGGCGAATCGCGTCAGCCGCGAGGCGTGCTCTCGCGAATAGCCGACCTGATAGGGACGATTGGACCGAAGGTGGGACACTGCCACCATGACCAGGGCGCGGGCCGTCAGCCCGTAGAGGATGGCCGTGAAATTGTGCGTCAGATAGGCGGCGAGAGCCGTCGCGAACAGGCCCGTCAACTCACTCGAAATCAGCGCCACGGCCTCGGCTCGAAAGTCCAGGTGGCGCTGGTTCCGCCTCAGGTCCAGATGCAGGAATCCCAGGATCAGCCGCGACACGCCCAGCAATGCCAAGCCGCCAGCCAGTTGCGGTGTGCCATAGGCGGCCGCGATCGGCCAGGCGAAAATCGCCAAGCCGGCGGCCGTCGCCACCCCACGCCCAATATAGACGAGATGGACGAGTCTCTGGACTTCGGCAGTGTCGCCCTCACGATCCTGGATCAGGAATCTGTCGCTTCCCGTATCGCTGATCAGATCGAAGAAGGCCGCCATGACCACTAGAGTCGCCGCCAATCCAAGCTGCTCGGGACCCAGCAGGCGCGCCATCACGACATAGCGCAGCAGGGCCGAGACCTGTGCGACCCCGGAGGCCAGGAAAAAGGCGTTCGCGCCACGCCGGACGGGTCCGGCGGAGGCGGTCTGAATTTCGGACAAGAGCAGCTCTCGCGACGGGGAGATCGGTTGGAAGGCTCTTACAGGAGCCAAGCCGATGGGGAACGGAGAGAATCCCGGGCGCCCAATTTTTTCGCGGGACGGCGACTCGCGCTGGCGACGCGTTTCGTACGCCCTTGACGAACTTGGGTTGGGCCTTCAGAACCTGCTCGTCTGATCGCGTTGAGGTCGAGAGGGGCCTTGATCTGTCACCTCGAATCCGAACCGGCGAAAGCTGGTGCGTTAGCCTGGGGGGCGAACGTCCATCCCTGTAAACTGGATGGTTAGATAGAGGCCCCTATGTCAGTCGAATCGACCATTCGCCAGATCTCTGGCGCGGTGCTCCCTCAAGCCGTCAGGTTTGGGCTGCGACGCGTGCTATTTTCCGGCGATAGGAAACGTTGTCCGCTTTGTGGTAGCGCCGTGCGCACGTTCATCGCCCATGGCGGTTCGGCGCCGGTCCTTGAGCGTCGGCAAGTTGTGGGCGGAATGATCCGGCTTGATGACGCTTGCCCGGCCTGTCACGGCGGCGACCGCGCCCGTTTGAAGATGCTCTATTTGGAACAGGTCCTTCTGACCGACGGGCGGCGTCAGCGGATTCTGCATGTCGCGCCGGAGTTCGGTCTCTACCAGCGGCTCAAGCGCGAGACGAACATCGACTATGTCGCGACGGACCTGGACCAGACACGCTATCGCCATATCCCGGAATTGGTGACAGCCGATCTCACCGACTTGCCATTTGAAACCGCTAGCTTTGATGTGGTGATTTGTTCGCACGTGCTCGAACATGTGCCCGACGACCGCAAGGCGATGAGCGAAATTTGTCGTGTCCTGGCTCCGGCCGGAACCGCCTTGCTGATGGTGCCGCTCGCCACGGATGGTTTGGGGACGGATGAAGACCTCACCGTCACCAGCCCGCGGGAGCGCGATGATCGCTATGGCCAGTATGACCACCTGCGGCTCTACGGACGTGAGGACTTCGCCGCGCGGCTGGAGAGCGTCGGCTTCGAGGTGAGTTATTTCAACGGTTTCGATCAGTTCCCAGCCCTGGCCGACCAGCTTTGGCTCAATCCACGCGAAAATTTGATCGTGGCTCGACCGCGCGCCTCCGTAGGCTGACGACCCGGAGATGATGGCGGCGATATGTCGAACACGTTGAGACCCTCACCGGATGGGCGGCACGGTTCCGTGTTGATTCACCCTGGATTTCACAAGACCGGCACGACGTTCCTTCAGAACCGCGTGTTCAACGATGAGCGGGTCTTCCGACCGCTATGGAGCCACGGCGAGATCGATCGCTACGTCATTCGCCCACACGACCTCGACTTCACCCCCGAATCGGGACGTGAGGATATCGCGACCCGCCGGCATCCGGCCCGGCCGGAGCTGATCGATATCGTGTCGTCGGAGACGCTCTGCGGCCAACCCTTTACGGGTTCGCGCGAAGCGGTGATGCAGGCCAGGCGCCTGAAGGATATTTTCGGCGACGCGAAAATCGTCTTCACGGTGCGAAAGCAACCATCGATTATTCGGGCGATTTATATTCAATATTTAACCATGGGTGGTTTGCTATCACCTGAAGATTTTTTTGACCGTCAAGCTCGTTATGGTTATTTTTCTTTTGATCCTCACGTTTTTGAATATCATAAGCTTGTAGAGTTCTATGGGGAGTTGTTCGGGGCGGAGAATGTGTTGGTGCTTACGCAGGAGGAGCTGCAGCGAGGTCTTGACGAATTCGTTCAACGGCTACGCATTTTCTGTGGTGTCGCGGGCGCCGAAATACCCGTCCCGCTCGGCGACAAGGGGAGGGAAGGCGTGAGTCCACCCCCCTCGGGCATACCGCTGCTGCGGATGGCCAATCGCTTTAGAACCGTTGCGGTGAACGCCGAGAGCCCGGCTCGCCTGGCCATCTTCGGCTCGCTGCTGGTTAAAGTGGCATACCGACAAACCTGGTTTTTCCGGGGTCAAGGCGAACGTCTCGACACGGCAATCAAAGATCGCTTTTCCGGCATGTTCGCCGAATCGAACGCGCGGCTGCAGCGCTTCGCGCCCTGCGACCTGCGCGCGCTCGGGTACGAAATGCCGCTCGCATGACATTAAGCCGCCGATCCACCGACTTCCGCCCGTCGCCATTGCGGCGCCGCGGCATTTGGCTTTTCATCGCGCGTCGAGACCGGTATGCTCCCCAGGGTTTGAAAGAGCTCTGCCTCCATCGCGCGCTCGAACCATAAGGATTACTGATCGTGCCTTACCTGTTCGAAATGGATGGTGAAACAGGATATGTATCAAGTGACACAAGAAACAAAGGTCTTGAGTTCACGGATACCTATCAGAATGGTTCACCGTTTCCACATATCGTGATCGATGATTTCCTTCCTCCGGAAGTTCTTGATTTGTGTCTTTCTGAATTCCCTTCTAAACTGAAGGAAGGGGATGAATATTTTGACCGCGACCAGGAGCGATATAAGGCTCAATTCAACCCAGACGCTTTGACTGATCCCGTGCGGCGGTTATTCTATTCATTCAATTCAAAACCTTTTATCCGCGTTCTCGAAAATATCACTAATATCAAGGGGCTTATCCCGGACCCTTATTTTCTGGGGGCGGGCTTTCACGAAATCGGACAGGGTGGACACCTGTCGGTTCACGTGGATTTCAACCACCACAAGGTGATGAATTTAGAGCGGCGGATAAATGTACTCATATACCTGAATAAAGACTGGGAAGAAACCTACGGCGGACGATTAGAACTTTGGAATAAGGACATGTCTCAGTCTATAAAATCTGTTATACCGGTGTTCAATCGATGTGTAATATTCAATACAACCGATATGAGCTATCATGGCAACCCAGAGTCTGTAAATCACCCCGCTGGTGTGACGCGGAAATCCATAGCCCTCTACTACTACACGTCGACATGGTCCGAAGCCAAACAGGACAAGACCACCCAGTTCAAGGTGCGGCCCGGCACCGCCGACAGGGTCGATGCGGCGGTGCGCAACCGTGAATTGGTGGCCGACCTGCTTCCTCCGATCGTCCTGCGCAACGCCAGGCTCCTCAAGCAGCGACTGGGTCGTTGAATGGCCTAGGGCCAAGGTGCGCCCGTGTTTTTGGATGCCCTGATTTATGTGATCTGATGATAGGAGCGGAGCTCTGATCCGCCGCGTCGGAGGGGGAGTGCTTGATGAGCTTCGTGAGACTGTTGATTGGCGCGAGCCCCGCGATCCTTGTGGCCATGGCGCTCGCATCGCCATCGAGAGCCGCCGAGGCCAGTATCAATGAGCCGGTTCCCACGACGCGAACGACTGATGTCGACCTGGGTGTCGATGTAGCCTACGATTCCAACGTTGCGCGATCGGATCGAGACCTGGCCGCGCGCCGAGGGCTCACCTTGGCCGACGAGATCACCACGCCGTCCTTCGATTTCACTATCGCTCGGCCCGTGGGGCGAACCGTTCTTTTCGTCAAGGGTGACGGCGACTACGATTTTCACGCGATCAACACCCGACGCGACCATTTGAACCTGGACTTCAAGGGCGGCGCGGGAGGCCATTTCGGCCCCTGCCAGGAGTCCCTGGTCGGTGACTATGGCCGAACGCAGAGCGATCTCGCCGATTTGGCCCAAGGTGTGACGAGCAACACCCGGGAAAATGAAGACGTCAAATTCAACGCCGCCTGCGGACGGGCGATCGGTCTCGCGCCAGGCTTTGGAGTCACTTATTCATGGGTCGATAACAGCAACCTGGCTCTTAGGCCGGTGGATTCAAGAAGCCTTATCATCGATGCGAGTTTGGCCTACCGACAACCCGTTCTGGGATCTATCTCGATTTTCGACCAATATGTGAGTACGTCTTACCCTAGTCGCTTTACACTTCCATCCGGTCAGGTTCTTGGTTCCGGCTTTGATATCTACACGACAGGGTTACGCTACGAACGCCATATTGGCACTCGCTTCGACACGACACTAGCGGTTTCCTATACGGCTCTTTACCCATCATTGGGGGGGGCGGGGTTCCGAGGCCTGACTTATTCTCTCGACGCCTCCTATAATCTGACTACTCGTTTGAAGATTCACGGAAGCGCCGAACGTCAAACAGTGCCATCCAATCGCGTGTTCGCCGACTACAAACTCGACGAAACCTACGATGCCGATGTTTCTTATACATTGAGTTCCAGGTTGACGTTGAAAGCTTCCGGTCAAATCATGAGCTCAAGCTATCGTGGCGGTCTCGTGGCCGCGGCGGGTCTCGATCTTACCAACGAAACCCTGTATACCACCATGGCTTCCGCTACCTACGATCTCACTAAGCGGCTGTCGGTGATGTTGAGCGCTGGAGACGTCGAGCGGCGCGCCAATTTTCCCGGCCTTAGCTATTCAAGCACCAAGGTGACCCTCGGGGTCAAAGCGAAGTTCTAGAGCCTAACGTTTTTGCGCGCGCGCCTTGGCCGTCCCGGATGATCTCATGGTGCCGGATCACTTCCTTGACTAGGAAGCCAAGGAATTTCTCCGCGAACTCTGGGTCTAGCTCGGCGTTGACGGCCAGGGACCTGAGGCGCGCGATCTGTTGCGCCTCTCGAACCGGATCGGCGGGCGGCAAGGTCAGCCTGGCCTTCAGTTGACCCACCTTGCGGGTGCACTTGAATCTCTCCGCCAGAAGATGGAGCACGGCGGCGTCGATATTGTCGATCGAATGCCGTAGTTCAGCCAGTTCGGGGGGCACGTCGTGCACGGGCGTAACATCATCGGTCATGAACGATCTCGTCGCCAGGAATGGCGCTCAGGTCAAGACTCGATCATGGTTCGCCCAGCGGCGCTGGCGGCCGACAAGAAGGAGAAACACCCATGAGCACCGCTCTGACTCACGGCGCGATGGCCGATACGGCTAACGCCGTGGCCGCGATCCTCAAAACGCGTAAACAAACCCTGGCGGTGGCGGAGTCTTCGTCCGGCGGCCTGATCAGCGCCGTGCTTCTCGCCGTCCCCGGGGCCAGCGCCTACTTCATGGGTGGGGCCGTGGTCTACACCGGCAAGGCCCGGATGAGCCTTATGGGACTGCCCCGGGAAGCGGTGGCCGGCATGCGCTCGGCGAGCGAGCCCTACGCCTTGCTGCTGGCCCGCACCGCGCGCGAGAACTTTGGCGCCACCTGGGGCCTGTCGGAAACCGGCGCATCGGGACCTACGGGCAATCCCTATGGTGACGCCGCCGGCCATACCTGCCTGGCGGTGTCGGGTCCCGTGGAAATGGCTTTCACCCTCGAAACCGGCGAATCCGACAGGGCGGCGAATATGGAGGCCTTCACGGTCGCCGCCCTGAAATTGCTGGCCAGCGCTCTCGATGCATAGCCGCGTCGCCGATCTGCCCGCGTCTATCGGCGTCGACCCCATCCGTTGATATGGCCAGCGTCGACGGCGATGGTCACCGCGGCTTTGTCGCTGAGCGGCAGGCAGGCGACCCCGCCGATCTCTCGGTAGCCATTGGTTCCGACGCCCGCCCAGACCTGGCCGTGTGGGGTTTTGTCGGTTTTGCCGTCGGCGGTCTTTTGCGGGCCGCCACAGGGACCCGATGGGCGGAGAAAACCGGGACCATCGTCAAAGCGGTCGCTCAACCGAAGGGTGTCGGTGGCCGGGGAGGTGGGGACCGAGCCGTCAGACCCGCGCGCCGCGGTTGCGATGGCTTCCTGGGCGACCGCTGGCGCCACGGCGCTAAAGATCGACGCCAAGCCGATAGAAACCACGCCAAGAGCCTTGACCGCGAAACCGCGCATCGAAATCTCCCTTGAATTCACGGAGTTTATAACAGCCCTTTGTCGCGGCCAAATTGCGACGGCGCCAAACTTCGAAGGACTCGCGCCATGCCCCTGTCCGTTTCCTTGAACGCGGCCCGCAAATCGCTGGCGCCGCTTTACCGGATCGACGAGCCGGCGGCCCTGGCGCCGCTCAGCCGCGCCGCGCGGCTCACCCACGATCAGCGGATCGACGTGCTGGCTCAGGCTTCGGCCCTACTCGCCGAGCTGCGGGCGCCGGGCCGGGCCGGGTGGGTCGACCAGTTTCTGCGGGAATACAGCCTCTCCAGCGACGAGGGCGCGGCGCTTCTCGGGCTCGCGGAGGCCTATCTCCGCGTGCCGGACGCCGGGACCGCCGACGCTTTGATCAAGGACAAGCTGGTCAAGGGCGACTGGCGCGCCCACCTCGGCGGCGCCGATTCGGCCCTGGTCAACAGCGCCACCCTGGGTCTGATACTCGCCCAGTCGCTTGCCGAGGCCACGCCCGGCACCGTCCGCGGCTTGGTCGCGCGGTTGGGAGAGCCTGCCGTGCGCGTGGCGGTCGCTGGCGCCATGCAGACCATGGGCCAGGCCTTCGTGCTCGGCCGCGACATCGACGAAGCCCTGCGGCGGGCCGACCGGGGCGCCAATCGCGCCTTCCGCTATTCCTTCGACATGCTGGGCGAGGGGGCGAGGGCGGCCTCCGACGCCGAGGCCTATTTCCAGTCCTATGTCACCGCGATCGGCGCGGTCGGGAGATCCAGCCGGCCGGGGGGCGACGTGTTCGCCCAGGACAGCGTTTCGGTGAAACTGTCGGCCCTGCACCCACGTTATGAGCCGTTCCAGGCCGCCCGCGCCGTACCCGAACTGACCGCCCGGCTTGTGGAACTGGGGCGGGTCGCCAAGGTCGGCGGCGTCGGTCTGACCGTCGACGCCGAGGAAAGCGAGCGGCTGGACATGTCGCTGTCGATCATCGAGGGCGCCGCCCGCGATCGGTCGCTGGCCGGATGGGACGGGCTTGGCATGGCGATCCAGGCCTATCAGAAGCGCGCGCCCGCCGTGATCGAATGGGCCGCCGCGCTTGGCGAGGCCACTGGGAGGCGGCTGATGGTCCGCCTAGTCAAAGGCGCCTACTGGGACACCGAGATCAAGCGCGCTCAGGAGCGGGGCCTGGCCGACTACCCGGTTTTCACCCGCAAGACCGGCACCGACGTCAGCTACCTGGCCTGCGCCCGGGCTCTACTGGGCGAGCCGTCGCTGTTTCCAGCCTTCGCCACCCACAACGCCCTGACCGTCTCCACGGTGCTGCAATGGGCGGGTGATCGGTCCGATTTCGAGTTTCAGCGCCTGCACGGCATGGGCGACGGACTCTACGAGGGGCTCATGGCCAGTCGCGGCCTGGCGGCGCGGGTCTACGCCCCGGTCGGGGGCTACCGTGATCTGCTCGCCTATCTGGTGCGGCGGTTGCTGGAGAACGGCGCCAACACCAGCTTCGTGCACCAGATCGCCGATCGTCATCTCAGCGATGAAGACCTGCTGGCCGACCCGGTGGAAAAGGCTATCGCGACCGGTCTCATATCGCATCCGGCCATTGTCCGTCCGCCCGAACTCTATTCGCCGGATCGCCGCAACGCCGCAGGACTCGATCTGTCGGAACTTACCGTGGTCGCGCCGCTGTTGTCAGCGATGCGCCAGGCCTGGGACGTCCCGGCGACCGCCCGGCCGATAATCGGCGGTGTGGAAGGCGGCGGCGCCGCGCGTATCCTTGCCGACCCCGCCGACAGCGCCCGCTCTCCCGGCTCGGTCATCGAGGCCGCGCCTGCCGATGTCGCCAGGGCCGTCGCAGTCGCCGCCGATGGCCAGCCTGCCTGGGACGACTTGGGAGCGGATGCCCGGGCGGCGATTCTGGAACGGCTCTCCGATCTGCTGGAGCGTGACCGCCATCGGCTGATGGCCCTGTTGACGCGCGAGGCCGGCAAGACCCTGGCCGACGCGCTGGGCGAGGTGCGCGAGGCCGTGGATTTCTGCCGCTACTATGCCGCGCAGGCCCGGCGCCATTTCACGGTCCAGCGGTTGCCGGGGCCGACCGGCGAACTCAATGAACTGACCCTGAGAGGGCGGGGCGTATTCGCCTGTATCAGCCCGTGGAATTTCCCCCTGGCGATCTTTCTGGGCCAGATCGCCGCCGCGCTGGCGGCGGGCGCCGCCGTCGTGGCCAAGCCGGCGCCGCAGACGCCGCTGATCGCCGCCGCCGCCGTTCGCCTGGCGCTGGAGGCCGGCGTTCCGGGCAATGTGTTGTGCCTTGTTCCCGGCGGCCCGGCGGTTGGGCAGGCTCTGGTGGCGGATCCGCGTATCGCTGGGGTCGCTTTCACCGGTTCTACAGCGAGCGCCCGGCGGATCGCCCGCGCGCTGCTTGAAGACGAAAGCCGGCCGCTGGTTCCGCTGATCGCTGAAACCGGCGGTCTAAACGCCATGCTGGTCGATTCGACCGCGCTACCCGAGCAGGTGGTTGCCGATGTGATCACTTCGGCGTTCCTCAGCGCCGGCCAGCGCTGCTCGGCCCTGCGGCTGCTCTGCCTGCATGAGGATATCGCCGGCCACACGCTGGAGATGCTGACCGGCGCGATGGACGAACTGGTCATCGGCGATCCGGCTGAGCCCGCCACCGACATCGGCCCGGTGATCGACGCCGCGGCTCTATCGGCGTTGCGAGATCATCTCGATCGTTGGCGTGGCTCGATCGTTCATGCGACCGCTCTGCCTTCGGGTCTGGATCGCGGTCACTTCATGCCCCCCACCCTGATCCGCCTGGACGCCATCGAGGATATTGATCGCGAGGTTTTTGGGCCGATCCTGCATATCGTCACCTGGAAGTCGGGAGCCTTGGAGGACACCCTGCGCCGCGTGATGGCGTCCGGCTATGGCCTGACCCTTGGCGTCCACAGCCGGATCGCCGGCGTGGCCGCCGCTGTTCGGCGGACCGCCCGGGTCGGCAATCTCTATATCAACCGCTCGATGACCGGCGCTGTGGTTGGCGTGCAGCCGTTTGGCGGGGAGGGGCTCTCCGGAACCGGGCCCAAGGCCGGCGGTCCGCACTACCTGCCGCGCTTCGCCGTCGAACGCACCTGGACGGTGGACACCACATCGGCCGGCGGCAACGCTAGCTTGCTGGGCCTCGAGGATTGAGCGCCGGGACGCAAATCGCCGATGTGATCGTAATCGGCCTTGGCGCGGCCGGGTCCGCCTGCGCCTATCATCTGGCGAAGCGCGGTCTGCGGGTGATCGCGTTGGATCGCCATCATCCGCCCCACGACAAGGGCTCGAGCCACGGCGAGAGCCGCATCACCCGCCAGGCTATCGGAGAGGGCGACGACTATGTGCCGCTGGCCTTGCGCGCCCATGATCTGTGGCGTGAGATCGAGGCCGAGACCGGCGAGACCCTGATGCTACAGACGGGGGCGCTGGTGATCGGCGGCATCGATGGTGGTGCGGCGCACCTCGGCAAGCAGGATTTTGTTCGCAAGACCATCGGCGCCGCGCGGCGATTCGGCATCCCGCATGAACTGATCACGCCCGACGAGGCCGGTCGCCGATTTCCGATGCTCACCTTTAGGGGCGATGAAACGGTCTATTTCGAGCCCGGCGCTGGGCTGTTGCGACCGGAGCGCTGCGTGGCGGCTCAGATCGCCCTGGCCAGGCGGCATGGCGCCGTGATCCGAACCGGGGAGACAGCTCTCAAAATCCTCGACGAGGTCGATGGCGTGAGAGTGACCACCGACAGGGGGGACTATTGCGCCGATCAGGTGGTGGTGGCCGCCGGTCCTTGGGTGTCCGGGATCTCGGAGGATGATCGACTCGCTGCGAGCGTGTCGACCTACCGCCAGATGATGCACTGGTTCGAACCCGTCGATCCGGCTGAGTTCGCGCCGGAACGCTTTCCAGTGTTCATCTGGATGCATGGCGCTGGAGCCGAGGACTGGTTCTACGGTTTCCCGATTTTGCCTGGAACAACGGGCGTCAAGATCGCCGACGAACGCTTCGACGAACCCTTACCGGGACCCGAAGCCCAGTCCCAGGAGATCGGGCCGGCGGCGTCGCGAACAATGCTCGGCCGACACATCTCCGGCCGGGTTTCGGGCGTCACCGACCGATGCCTGAGATCGTCGGCCTGTATTTATACGATGGCGCCGGACAGCCGGTTCCTGATCGGCCGCGACCCGGGGCGTGAGCGTGTGATCCTGGTCTCCGCCTGTTCCGGCCATGGGTTCAAGCACTCGGCCGCCATCGGCGAACTGGTCGCCGAACTGGCCGCCGGAGACCCAGTGTCCTTGCTCGCCCCTTTCGGTCTCGAAACTCTATCTACCGATGCGCGGCGAAATAGCTGATTAGATCGGCCCGCTGTTTGGCGTCGGGGACTTGGATCGGCATGGCCGTTCCCGGAACCGCGGAGCCGGGATTGGTCAGGAACCGGTCCAGCGCCGGTCCGGTCCAGGTCAGGCCCGACGCCTTCAGGGCCTCCGAATAGCTGAACCCCGCCACCGACCCGGCCTTGCGGCCATAGAGACCATCCAGACTTGGTCCCTGGCCGCCGCCAGTAGCGACATGGCAGATGGCGCAGCGGTCGTAGAACAGATTTTCCCCAGCCGCCGGATCGCCGGTCGGCAGAGGCCCCGTTGGCTGGGCGAGCGCGGCGGAGCCGATCAAGGCGGCGACGGTCGCCGGTATCAGCCCTCGCCTCATTTGGTCGCGAGGCTCTTTGGATCATAGGCCACCCGCCAGACCACGCTTCCGCCGTCGTCGGTGACCAGCAGGGCGCCGTCATGCGCCACCGCCACGCCCACCGGCCGACCCCAGACGCCGCGGTCATCAGCCACGAAGCCGGTCAGGAAGTCCTCATAGGTCCCGGTGGGAACCCCGTCCTTCACCTTCAGCCGCACCAGCTTGTAACCGGTCCGTTTGCCGCGGTTCCATGAGCCATGCAGCGTCACGAAGGCGTCGCCACGATAGCTGGCGGGGAAAGCCGCTGCCCCAGTCTTGGCGGTATAGAACGTCAGCCCCAGCGGGGCCGAATGTGGCTGGATCAGCACGTCCGGCGTGATCGCCTTGCCGAGCAGGTCGGGCCGCTGGCCCTTGAGGAGCGGGTCTTCATGGTCGCCGATATAGTACCAGGGCCAGCCATGGAATCCCTTGGCGCGCACCCGGGTCACGTAGTCGGGCGGGACGTCGTCACCCAGGCTGTCGCGCTCGTTGACCACGCACCACGGATCGCCGGTCACCGGATTGATCCGCACGGACACACAATTGCGGATGCCGCTGGCGAGGATCGTCCGGGCTCCGCCTTCGGGATCGAAGCTGAGCACATTCGCCCGGTCCGCCTCGCGGCCCCAGGCCGAGCCCAGCATGTGGTCCGCCTCCCATACCTGGGCGTCGGTGGATGTCTTGGCGGGCATGCCCTCGGCGAGGTTCGACCCTGAACCCACCGACACCAGCATGCGTCGGCCCTCGCGTGAGAAATCGATGTCGCGGGTGGTATGGCCGCCGGTGGTTCCGGCCAGCTTCGCCACCACAACCTGCGGTGGATCGGCGGCCTTGAGGTCGCCGGTCGTGTAGGCGAACCGCACCACGGCGTTGTTGTTGGCCACATAGATATATTTGGGATGGGGGCCGGCCGGATAGAAAGCGATGCCGAACGGCTGGTCGAGCCCGGA
Source organism: Caulobacteraceae bacterium (assembly GCA_025359665.1). Taxonomy (GTDB): domain Bacteria; phylum Pseudomonadota; class Alphaproteobacteria; order Caulobacterales; family Caulobacteraceae; genus Acaudatibacter. The sequence goes on along the minus strand of JANYFU010000149.1, from coordinate 13,685 downwards.
CGCGAATATCTCGGTGGCCGTCGGCGTTGCACCGCCGTCGGTCGCCCGCAGCACGGTGATCCGTCCGGCGTTGGTCTCCGCCACGAACACATCGCCGTTGGGGGCGACGCGGATCTGGCGCGGATGATCGAGTTTGGCGAACGCGGCCACCGTGAAGCCGGGCAGGGTTCGTGGCGCCCCATCGGCCGGCTTCGCCACCTCCGCCGGGGGCGAGGCCGTGGGGTGGGTGGCATAGGGCGCCGGCAGATCTGCCGCCGTGATATGGCGCACGACCCCCGGCGAATCCGTCCGCCAGTCGCCCAGCGCCGCAGCGCCGACGCGCTCCTGCGCGGTCGCCGCGCCGGACAGCGCCGAGACGCCGGCCATCAGGGTCAGGACAAGTCTGGCTGTCATGGCGCGTTCCTTGCTAGGTTCAGGGCGTCGCTTCTAGACCAGGGTCCAGGCGCGCGCCACGGGGCCAGCCGTATGTCCTTCACCTTGATCAAGCCAGACCCCGGGCGTCTGCCCACGTTCCTGGACGCGCTGCGTCGCGGCTGGTCGCCCGACAATGTGCGCGGCGAGGCGGCGGCGCGGGAACTGCTGGCGGCGGCGGACGACAATCCAGAACGGCTTATGGCGTCGATGGACGATCCCGAAGCCAGGGCCGGTCCGATTCGTCTGCCCGACGGCTCGATGTCGGAGCGTCTGCCCGGGTTTCACCGCTGGCTGTGGGACGGCGAGTTCTGCGGCCAGATCGGATTTCGATGGCGCCCCGGAACGCCGGACCTGCCGCCTCACGTTCTGGGTCACATCGGCTATGCGGTCGTGCCCTGGAAACGCGGGCAGGGTTACGCCTCCCAGGCGCTCAGCCTGTTGCTGCTGGAAGCCGGGGCCTCGGGCCTGCCCTGGGTGGAACTGACCACCGACCCGGACAACATCCCTTCCCAGAACGTCATCCTCAACAACGGCGGATATCTTGTCGAACGCTTTACCAAGCCCGCCGTCTACGGCGGCGGCCAGAGCCTGCGCTACCGCATCGACTTGGGCGACTAGGTCATTGTTCGCGCCGATCTGTACATTGGGATTTTGCAATCGAGGTGACATTCGATCGGCGTCGCTTCGAGGATAGAAGACTAGCGTGAACCGCCGTTACGATTCCTTCATCCGAACACTTCTCGGGATCATGATCGTCACCGTGGGCGGCTGCGCGGCCTATGGGCCGGCGCCTTTGGCGACGAGCGTCGAACCGGTTCTCGCCGGATCCGCGGTCGATTTGTCCAAACCCCTGACGCCTCGCGCGCTAGGCCTGATCGCCGTTGTCACCAATCCCGACCTGAAGGCCGCCCGCCTCCAGGCCGGCGTGTCCGACGCCCAGGTGTTTGCCGCCGGCCTGCTGCCCGATCCGGTCTTCAACCTCAGTTTCGACAAGCTGCTGACCGGCCCAGACATGTTCGACGGCCTCGGCGCTCAGCTGATCTATGACCTGGCCGCCTTCCGCGACCGAGGTCTCGTCCAGTCTGGTCAACATGCCGCGCGGGCGCAGGTCCGGCTGGATCTGGCCTGGCGCGAATGGCAAACCGCCGGCCAGGCCCGGCTGCTCGGCGCGCGGGTGGTCGGACTGGAACGCGCCTCAACTTTGCTGGACCGAAGCCAGGCGGCCGCTGAAGACGCCCTGGCGCGGGTGCTGGCCGCGGCGGCCCGGGGAGACTTGAAAGCCGACGACGTCGAGGCCCGGCGTCTGGCCGCCGCCGACGCCGCCGACCGGGCCCGCCAGGGCGAACGCGATCTGGGTGCGGCGCGCGGGTCGCTCAACGCCTTGCTGGGCCTGCCGCCCGGCACACGGATCACCATCGCCGCCGACCCGGTTTCGGCTACCCCGCTCGACGCCGGCGCGCTGTTCGACAAAGCTCGCGCCTCAAGGCTCGATCTCAAGGCGCTCGAAGCCGGCTACCAGAGCCAGGAAGCCGCCGTGCGCAAGGCGGCGCTGGACGCCTTTCCGAGCCTGCAGCTTACCCTGGCCGCCGCCAGGGACACCGCTGACAATCGCACCCTCGGTCCGGCGGTCAACTTCACCCTGCCGGTCTGGAACCGCAATTCCGGTGGCATCGCCATCGCGCGAGCGACGCGCGAACAACTGCGGGCCGAATACGCGGCGCGGGTGTTCGCCGCCCGGGCGGAGATCGCCGATCTGGTGGAAAGGATCGCCATCGCGCGCCGCCAGAGAGGACAGATCGCCGATACGATCGGACCGCTGGAGGCTCTGGCCGGCCGGACCGAGGCGGCGGCCGCCGGCGGGGATGTGGCGCGGGCGGTGGCCGAGGCCGGCCGCCAGAGCGTCATCGATAAGCAGATCACCTTGGCGGCCCTCGACCAGGCCATCGCCGAACAGACCGTGGCCCTGGAACTGGCGACCGGCGCGCCGCTTCCTCGCCCGGCTCAAACCAGGGGGACCCCATGAAGCGCATCGGTCTGCTGTTGCTGCTCGTCACCGCCGCCTGCGCCAGGAGCGAGGGCGACGCCGACATCAAACCCGTGGCCTCGGTGACCACCGTGGTGGTGACCTCCGGTTCGGCGGACCAGACCCTGGCCGTCTATGGCGCGGCGGAGTTTTCGCCGGACGCCGAGCGATCCTTGACGGCGCCGGTCGAGGCCATCCTGACCAAGGTCCTCGCTCCGGCCGGAACGCGCGTTACGGCTGGCCAGGTGGTGGCGGTGCTGCGGCCGACCCCGGCCAGCGCCCTTGATCTGGGCAAGGCCCAGACCGACGCGGCGGCGGCGGACGCGGCCAGCGCCCGGGCGCTGCGTTTGCGCGCCGCCGGCCTCGCCAGCGACGCCGAGGTCGAAACCGCCCGCGCCACCGCCCAGACCGCCGACGCCGCCGCCCAGTCTCTGAAGGCGCGCTCCGGCGCGGCCTTGCTTCTCAAGGCCCCGGCGGCGGGTGTGGTCGAGAGCCTGGTGGTGGAAGCTGGCGCCGTTGCCGTCCAGGGGGCGGTTGTGGCCAGGATCGGCTCTCTTGACGGACTTAGGATTCGCCTCGGCGTCGAGGCTGGAAAGGCGGTGGGCCTGCGACCCGGGCTGACCGTTCGACTCACATCGCTGTCGGGGGGCGTGGTCCACGACGGAACGGTGCTCGCCGTCGATCCGCGGCTCGATCCCCAGACCCGCCTGGCCGCCGTCTATGTCCGCGCGCCCGCCGGCGCCTTCGCGCCCGGCGAGCCGGTCCAGGGCCAGATCGTGCTTGGCCAGCACAGAGGCGTGCCGCTGATCCCCCGCGCCGCCCTGGTCTATGAAGGTGAGCAGCCCTACGTCTTCACCGTCAAGGAAGCCGCCGGCCATCGCCGCAACGTCTCCCTGGGCGCGGAAAGCGGTGACGCGGTCGAGGTCACCGCCGGCCTGGTCGCGGGCGAGCGGATCGTCGTCGATGGGGCCGCCGCCCTGGAAGACGGCATGGCCATCCGCGAGGCCACGCCGGCCAAGCCCGGCGCGGGTGACGCCCCGTGACGCGCTGGCTTTCCGGCCACACCCGCTCGGTCGTTCTCGCCTTTGTTCTGCTGGCGATCGGTGGTCTGGGCGCGGCGCTGAACCTGCCCGTCAGCCTGTTCCCCCACATCGATTTTCCGCGTGTGGTGGTTTCGGTGGACGCTGGCGACCGCGCCGCCGACCAGACCGCGATCCAGGTGACGCGACCACTGGAGGAGGCCTTGCGCGGCGTTCCGGCGGTCGAGCACATCCGCTCAACCACCAGCCGCGGCTCGGCCGAAATCGCCCTGACCTTTGCCTGGGGCCACGACATGGCTCAGGCCGCTCTTCAGACCCAGGCCGCGATCAACGCCGCCCTGCCTGATCTGCCGCCCGGAGTGCGGTTCACCGCGCGGCGGATAGACCCGACGGTGTTTCCGGTTCTGGGTCTGGCCTTGAACTCAGCCAGCCGCGACCCAATCCGTCTGCGGGCCTTTGCTCAGCTTCAGCTACGACCGTTGATCGCCTCGGTACCCGGCGTCGCGTCGGTGGATGTGCTGGGCGGCGCCGCGCCCGAATACCGGATCACCATCGACCCGGCCCGGCTCGCGGCCCTGGGTGTCTCCATCGACGACGTGGTCCGGGCCATCGGCGCCAGCAACACCGTCACGGCCGTCGGCCGACTGGAGGACCGCCATCGGCTCTACCAGACCCTGGTCGACAGCCGTCTGGACAGCGCCGCCGACATCGGCGCCATCGTGGTCAAGACCGGAACCACCGCCGGGGCCGGCGTCGTGCCGCTTAGCGCCGTCGCCCAGATTCATCTCGCGCCCGTCCCGGCCTTCACCCGCGTCACCGCCCAGGGCCGCGACGCGGTGCTGATCAACATCCGCCAGTCTCCGGACGCTGACAGCGTCGCCATGGTCAAGGCCATTCGCGCCCGACTGGCCGGGTTCGCCGGGCGGATACCCGCCGATATCAAGATCGCAACCTATTATGATCAGTCAGAACTGGTCACCGCCGCCGCGGTCAGCGTGCGCGACGCCATCGTCATCGGCGCGCTGCTCGCCGGGGTGGTGCTGTTCGCCTTCCTGCGGTCGGCGCGGCTGATGCTGATCACCGCCCTGATGCTGCCGGCGGTGCTCGCCGCGGCCTGCCTGCTGCTGTTGGTGCTGCATATGAGCTTCAACATGATGACCCTCGGGGGCCTGGCCGCCGCCGTGGGTCTGGTGGTCGACGACGTGGTGGTGATGCTCGAACACGTCATGCGCCGGTTGCAGGAGGCGCCCGACCAGATTGATGACCGGGGCTCTCACGGCGTCCTGACCGCCGCGGCCGAGATGGCCCGGCCGCTGATCGGCTCCAGCTTGAGCACCATCGTGGTGTTCGCCCCGTTGGCTTTTCTCACCGGCGTGACCGGGGGGTTCTTCAAGGCCCTGGCGGTGACCATGGCGGCGGCGTTGATGCTGTCGCTGCTGTTCGCCCTGTTCGTCGCACCGGTTCTGGCCCGAAGCTGGCTTCGCCGGCGTGACTTAGAGGCGGCCGACAGGACCGGATCGATGATGCGCCGCCTCACGGCGATCCATGGCCGGCTGTCGGGGTCTATGCTGTCGCGTCCGATCCTGGCGGTGGGTCTCGTGGCCGGCGTCCTGCTGGCCGTCGGCGGCGTCGCCTACACCCAGCTGGGTTCGGGCTTCATGCCCCGGATGGACGAGGGCGGCTTCGTTCTCGACTACAAGGCCAGCCCCGGGGCGGCGCTCAGCGACACCGATCGTCTGTTGCGGCAGGCGGAGGCCATCATCCGCGCCACGCCGGACGTCGACAGCTATTCGCGCCGGACTGGCGTCCAGCTCGGCGGCGGCCTGACCGAGGCTGATGAAGGCGACTTCTTCATCCACCTGCGAAGTGGCCAGCGGCGCGACGTGGAAACGGTGATGAGCGAGATTCGCCAGAAAATTCAAAGCCAGGTTCCGGGTCTCGGCATCGAGACCGCCCAGCTGATGGAAGACCTGATCGGCGACCTCACCGCCGTGCCTCAGCCGGTGGAGATCAAGCTGTTCGGCGAGGATCCGGCCGCCCTTCGCCAGGCGGCCGCCCTGGTCGCCCCGGCCATCGGCAAGGTTCGTGGGCTCGTTGAGGTGGTCGATGGGTTGCGCGTGGCCGGCGACACCATCGGCGTCAAGGTCAATCGTCCGGCCGCCGCCCTCGAAGGCCTGACGTCGGATGACGTGGCTCGGCAGCTGGGCGAGTTGATCGGCGGTCAGGTCGCCACCTCGGTCCGGTCCGGGGATGTGCTGGTGGGAATCCGGGTCCAGGCGCCCGCCGATTTGCGCGATCGCATCGCCGCCATCGCCGATCTGCGCCTGCGCGCGCCCGACGGCCACGATGTCGCGCTGTCGCGCGTCGCCGCCTTGGCCATCGAACCGGGCGAACAGCAGATCAACCGCGAGGATCTGCAGCCGTTCGTTGACGTCACAGCACGCCTCGAACACCGCGACCTGGGATCGGCGATGGCCGATGTCCGCAAGACCGTGGCCGGGATCGCCCTGCCGGCCGGCGTTCGCGTGGAATATGGCGGCCTCTACGCTCAGCAGCAGAGTTCGTTCGCCGATCTGGCGGTAGTCTTCGCCTCGGCCATCCTGCTGGTGGCCCTGCTATTGCTCTATCTCTTTGAGCGATGGACCGTGGTCGTCAGTGTATTGACGGTTGTACTGCTCGCCGCCTCGGCCGTGTTCGTGGGCCTGTGGGCAAGCGGGACCGAGCTTAATATTTCCGCCCTTATGGGTCTGACCATGGTGGTCGGCATCGTCACCGAACTGGCGATCTTCTTCTTCGCGGAAGTGAACCTGACCGAGCCCGCGGACCACGCGGACCTGCTGGCCGCCGGCCGGGCGCGCCTGCGGCCGATCCTGATGTCGGCGGTGATCGCCATCCTCGCCCTCTCGCCCCTGGCCCTGGGCCTGGGGGAGGGGGCGGCCATGCAGAAGCCCCTGGCCATCGCCATCATCTCCGGCTTGCTGGCCGGCGCGCCCCTGGTGCTGCTGGTCCTGCCGGCGGCTTACGCTGCGGTGTCGCGCGGTCGGCGGCGGTGATCGCTGACATCAATCGCCGTTAGCTCTCGGCCTCATGCTCGGCGCGCATCTCGCCGATTTCACGTTCCGTGCGTTGCTCCAGGCCGATGAAACGGTTCTCGGCCGTTTCCAGGGCCCGGATCAGTTCATCCAACTTGGCCTGTAGGGCTTCGCCCTCGCGGTTCTGACTGTTCTGGATCAGGAACACCATCAGGAAGGTGATGATCGTCGTACCGGTGTTGATCACCAGCTGCCAGGTGTCCGAAAAATGGAAGATCGGCCCGGTCGCCGCCCAGATGAGCACCAGCAGGCAGCAGACAACGAAGGTCATGGGGCGACCCATCGCCCGCGAGATTCTGGTTGCGGCGGTCTCGAAAAGTTCTTCCATCAACAGCGTCTCCAAGGTTGCTCGGCCGGCTGGGCCATCCGGAGAATGGATACCGAGACTTCTCGTTCCGCAACGCGCCTGGACGGCCTTCAGGCGGCCGCCGATAGGGCGAAACGCCGGCAGTGGTCGAGATAGGCGCCCTCGTGGACGGACAGCAGTTCGACGATGCTCGACCACAGCCAGGAAGGCGCATCGACTGTCGAGCTGTGCGCTCTGAGCAGATCGTTGCGCCATCGCTCCCGCGTGGGCGGGTCCATCTGCCGGCCGTGGGCGCGGCCCACCACTCCGGCGAGATACCTCGCTAACGCCAGGGCTTCGTCTTCCGCGAGCCGCTCGACTTCGATCTTCAGATCCTGTGGCGTCAATTCCCTGAGCACGACACCGGTTTCCAACAGCCGGGCGGCGACCATGCGTTCGCCAAGACTCGGCGACAAAGCCCTCGCCCCCGTGACCACGCGAACGGCGTTGCTTCGGGGCATCGTCGCCGTCTTCGACCGCGGCGCCGCGGCGGTCACGGCCTCCTTGACGTCGATCAGGCAGGTGCTGGCCCCGTCGCCCTCGCCGATCCTCATCATCACCGCGAAGCGCAGCCGGCCGAGCGAGCTGCAGCCCTTCATCCAATAGGCGGCGTCGACCATTTCCAAGCGATCGCCGGCGTCGCGGCCACGCAGTTTGGTCACCATGGCGCGCACCTCGTCCCCGGCGAACAGGGTTTCGAGCGCCGCCTTTTCCGGTGCGTCCAGCGCCCAGAACTTCCTGCCCAGCGGGATGACCGGCTTGACGCCATCGAGCCGCTCCTGGGCAAGGTGACGCCACCGCCGTCTCACCGACCGTTCCAGCAGGTCCTGAATGGTCTCTGGCCGGTAGCTCCTGTCGATCTGTTTGTCGTCGTCGGCGTTCAGCGCCGCCTCATAGCCGGCGATCGACTGTTCAACCATTCGCGCCATCGTCACTCCCGAAAGATTGGAGCCCCGGGCGACCGATACCAGCGACAGGGTCAGGCGAATGAGATCATGCCCTGGATTGCCGATCACCGTCTGATCGAGGTCGCGAATCCGCACCGCCACCCGCCCCTTGGCGTCGGCCAAAGGCCCAAGATTGCCGACATGGCAATCGCCGCAAATCCATACCGCGGGACCCTCCGGAACCTTGCCGGCGCTCTGGTCCAACCACTCGTAGAACTTCACCGTGCTACCGCGCACATAGGCGTGGGCGGAGCGCGCCATCTTCAGGTTGCGGGTGCGCGCCAGTCTGGCCGCGCGGTCGTCGGGGGTAGTCGGCAATAGCGGTCTCCAGAAGGGCCGGGGTCGCGATGGCTTGAATCAACCGAAAGAGACAAAGCTCTTGCGAGGACATCGTTCCAAAGCGAGCGTATTGGCTCCGCCAGACCGGAGATCGCCACCCATGCCGATGAGCCTTGAAACCTATGCGGCCCTGGGCCTCGATCGGCAGCCGTCTCTGGAGATGAACGGCCGTGGCTCGGCGGATTTCCGGTTGTCGCTGAACCACCCTGGCGACGCGCCTTATCACCCTTGTGCCGAAGCTTATCCGGATGACGATACGCCAGCCGGAACGGTCTCGGCCCATCGCGGCTGGGATGACAGCGCCATCTTTGCCGGGACACGGCGCGACGTCTTTGTCTACGCCTCCGCCGGTCTCGACCGCTCGGCGCCGGCCAATCTGATCGTGTTCAATGACGGCGGCGGCTATCAGGCCCGGCGCGGCCCGGTGCGGGCGACCAGGGTCCTCGACAGTCTGCGCGCCCAGGGGGAAATCGGTCCCACGGTGGCCGTGTTCGTCAATCCCGGCCGACGCCGCGCCGGCGACGAGCCCGACTGGGATCAACGCCGGGCCGAATATGATCCCCTGACCTCGACCTATGGCCGATTCCTGATCGAGGATTTGCTGCCCTTCGTCGAGGCCGCCGAGGGCCTGACCCTGACCGCCGATCCGGCCCGCCGGGCGATCTGCGGCATCAGCAGCGGCGGTATCTGCGCCTTCACCGTCGCCTGGAATTTCCCCGACAATTTCGGCGGGGTGCTCAGCCACTGCGGCTCGTTCGTCAATATCGACGGCGGCCACAACTATCCGTTCCTGGTGCGCTCTACGCCGCGCAAGCCGATCCGGGTGTTGATCCAGGACGGCGCCAACGACGGGCGCAACGTCTATGGCGACTGGCCGTTGGCGAACCAGACCATGGCCAACGCCCTGGATTTCGCCGGCTATGACGTCCGCTTCGAGTTCGGCACGGGTGGCCACACGCTTCGCCACGGCGGGGCGATCTTCGCCGAATCCCTGCGTTGGCTGTGGCGTGACGCTGACGCTGCGGCTCCAGCCCGGTAAGAGGTGGTCCCATGACCCCCGGGGCTGTTCATGGATGAAATGCTGAGAGCCGCCGCGCGGCTCTACGAGACCGGCAAGCCCCGGCGCGAGCTCACCATGGGGCGCATCGTTTTCCTGGTCGTGGCCGCCGCCGCGCCCTTGGCGGCGATGATCGGCAATCTGCCCATCGCCCTGGCCCAGGGCAACGGCGCGGGCATGCCGGGCGCCTTCCTGCTGGCGGCGGTGATCCTGCTGTGTTTCGCGGTCGGCTATGCCCGCATCAGCCGGCGCATCGTCAGCACCGGCGCCTTCTATACCTATGTGGTCCAGGGTCTGGGCAAGGTGGTTGGTGTGGGCGCCGCCTTCATCGCCATGGTCACCTATGTGTTGTTCGCCCTCGGCCTGGCGGTGGCCTTCGGTTATTTCGCCGACCTGGTGTTCTCCCATGTCGGTATCCACGAAGCCTGGTTCGTGTGGGCTGGGATCGGGGCCGCTGTCACCGCCGTGCTCGGCTATCGCTCGATCGACCTGTCGTCGCGGGTTCTGGGCGCGCTGATGATCGGTGAGATCACCATCCTGGGCGGTTTCGATGTGGCGGTGGTGGTGACCAAGGGATGGGACGCCTTTCCGCTGGCCTCGTTTGATCCCCACGTGGTGTTCGTACACGGCTTCGCCATCGCCGTGATGTTCGCCTTCACTTCGTTCATCGGCTTCGAATCGGCGGCTCTCTATGGCGAGGAGACGCGCGAGCCTACCAAGGCCATTCCCGCCGCCACCTTCGCCTCGGTCAGCCTGATTGGCTTGTTCTATCTGCTCACCGCCTGGGTCGCGGTCGGTTCGATGGGCGCTGACAAGGCCCAATCGATGGCCAAGGCTCAGGGCGGCGAACTGATGCTTGGCCTGTCATCGCATTTCGTCGGCGGCGCGGCCGGGGCGATCACCGGTGTCCTGGTCTGCACCTCGATCCTGGCCTCGTACCTGGCCATGCATAACGCCGCCAGCCGCTACATCTTTGCGCTGGGGCGCGAGAAGCTGCTGCCGCCGGCTCTGGGCCGCTTCCATCTGGTGCGCCACGCTCCTTCCAACGCCAGCCTGACGGTCACCGTCGCCACGGGCCTCGGCGTGCTGGCCTTTGGCCTGGCCAAGCTGGAACCCTACCGGGTGGTGATGCCGGCCCTGATCGGCTTCTCCACCTTAGGAATTATCCTGCTGCAAGGCTTGGCGGCGGTGGCTATCGTGGTCTGGCTGGCGCGGCGGGCGACCTCTCGCACCTGGCTCGATCTGGCCGCGCCGGTGGCCGGGACGGTGGGTCTGATCGGGGCCGGCGTGCTGGTGATCTGGAACTTTCCGTTGTTGACGCCGGTCCATGTGGCCTGGATCGGTTGGACACCCGTTGCCTACGGGGTGATTTTCGTCTTCGGATTGGGTTTCGGCCTGTGGCTGCGCGCCAACCGGCCCCGGGTCTACGCGGCGCTCGGGGCCAGCGATCTGCGCCCCGACACGACCCGCACACGTCCCAAGCCTGTCGAAGCGCGCGGCAAATATTGCATCATCGGTGCGGGGCCGGGCGGGCTGATGGCGGCGAGGGCCTTCCGCCTGGCGGGTCTGCCGTATGACCACTTCGAGCGGCACTCCGACGTCGGTGGGATCTGGGACATCGAGAACCCAGGCACCTCGATGTATGAATCGGCGCACTTCATCTCATCGAAACATACTTCCGGGTTCTTTGGCCTGCCGATGCCGGCGTCATATCCCGACTATCCGGATTACCGGCAGATCCACGCCTACATCCGCCAGTTCGCCGAGGTGTTCGGCCTGCGCGAGGCCATCGCCTTCAACACCGAGGTCGTCAGGGCCGAGCCTTTGGGCGACAACGCGGCCGACGGCTGGCAGGTGACCTTGGGCGACGGTTCGACGCGTCACTACGAGGGCCTGGTCTGCGCCAACGGCGTCACCTGGCATCCGGCCATGCCCGCCTATCCGGGGCTGGAGACTTTCCGGGGCGAAGTTCGCCACAGCGTCAGCCACCGGTCGGCCGACGATTTCAAGGGCCGGCGGGTGCTGATCATCGGGGCGGGTAATTCCGGCGTCGATATCGCCTGCGACGCCGCCCGCACGGCCGACGCGGCTTTCATCAGCGTCCGGCGTGGATACCGTTTCGTGCCCAAGCATGTGTTCGGGGTGCCGACCGATCTCTTCCTGTCTGGCGCGGTGCGTCCTCCGCGCGGCGTGGCCCTACCCACCGATCCCAGCGAGATGGTCGACGCCCTGACCGGCGACCTGACCCGCTTCGGCCTGCCGGCGCCCGATCACAAGCTGCTGGAATCCCACCCGATCATGAATTCCCAGGTGCTGCACCACCTGGCCCACGGCGACCTGATCGGCAAAAGGGACGTCACGCGGTTCACGCCCACCGGCGCGATCTTCGCCGACGGGTCGGAGGAGACCTTCGACCTGGTGCTCTGCGCCACCGGCTATGAATACCGCCTGCCGTTTCTGGACGAGAACCTGTTCACCTGGAACCACGGGCATCCCGAGCTCTATCTGAACATCTTCCACCGCTCGCTGCGGGGGCTGGCGGTGCTGGGGTTCATCGAGTTCGCTTCGGCCGGCTATCAGCGCTTCGACGAAATGGCCCAGATGGCGGCCATGGACGCCTACATCACCCAGTCCGGCCAGGACCTGGCGGCCTGGACCGCGATGAAACGCGATCACCGGCCCAATCTGCGGGGGCAGGTCGCCTATGTCGACAGCCCTCGCCACGCCAACTACGTCGACGTCGATATCTACAGGCGCACCCTATCGGAGATCCGTGAGCGGTTCGGCTGGATAGATTCCGACCATCGGACCTATGACGAGCTGCGAATCACCGGTCCTTAGCCGCCTTGATCGGCCGTTTTTGTTTCTTCGACCGCCATCGCCGTGATCGGCCGGGCAAAATCGTGCGTATACCACTGGCGGTACGATCTTCAGGCGCGAAGAGGCGCCATTTTCCTTGCGTCACGGTGGTGCTCAATGATACAAAGTATTGTTGCCACTGTGAAATCTTGAAATAACGATGGCGACTGAGCGATTGCAAGTCTTTGTTGCTTGAAGTGGTGGGGTGTTTGATGAAAATTGTAAGCATGGCGGCCTTACTGGCCGCATCGATCCTTGGCGCCCCCCTGTGGGCCGGGGCGCAGGCGACCCATTCGATGATGGTGGCGCCGAACGACCTTCCGGGTCAGGACCTCAGCAACATCGGCGCCCTGCACATGGACGATATGTCGACCATGGCCAAACCGCTTTACGACGATGGCAAGGGGCCCGTGGCGATAGCGCCGGTGGTGTCGTCCCGAATGAGTCTGATGGCGGCCAAGGCGCCTCCGGCGGCTCCGGTATTTCCAGGCACGGGCTATGTGTTCGGCCAGGCTCCGGCAGCGGGCGCGACCGCCGGAACCACCGGCTACTTCGACCCGGCGGTGACCTGGCCCCTCGTCAGTCTGCACGTCATTCTTCTGCCCGATGGCCGGGTGCTGAACTACGGCACCAACGTCAATGCCGCGAACACCTTCATCTATGATGTGTGGGACCCCAAACTCGGCGACTCCTCCACGGCGCACAGCGTGCTGCCCAACACCACGACGACCGACATCTTCTGCAGCTTCCAGTCGCTGGACTGGCAGACAGGCGAGGTGCTGATCACGGGGGGCGACACTGGAGTCACTTTTCGGAACAACGCCGGTACTAATCAGACAACGATCTTTTCTCCACCCAACAACACGATCCGTAACCAGGCCGCGATGCAGTATGGCCGCTGGTATCCGACGGTCGTCGTCATGCCGAATGGCGACATGGTCACCTTGGGTGGGTATCTGAATTCGACAATCCCCACCATTACGCCCGAGGTCTACAACTCAAGCGCCACGCCGGTCTGGCGCACGCTTACCGGCGCGTCCAGCAACGACGCCTTCGGCTTGAGCCAGGGCGGCTGGTTCTATCCCAAGGCGTGGCTGACGCCCCGGGGCGATATCTTCATGATCGCCAATACCGGCAAGATGTACAGCATCAATCCGGCGGGCGCCGGCACGATTACGACGTTCCCGGTAGTGAAAGGCGTGCCCGCCCCGAACCGCGGGTCGCTGACCTTGCCGACGATCATGTACGCACCGGGCAAGCTGTTTTCGCTGCGCCTCGGATTGACCGCCACCGCCCCAGCCGTGGCCCAGTTGATCGACATCAATGGGCCCAAGCCCGTCGTCACCAGCACCGCCAACATCGACCAGTATCGCTATTGGGCGACCGCCACCGTCCTCGCCGACGGCAAGGTCGCGGTCACTGGCGGCTCGGCCAAGGCCAACGCCGCCGTCGATATCGATTACAACACCGAAATTTGGGATCCGGCGACGGGCGCCTGGACCGAGGGCGCCGCGGCCACCAAGCCACGTCTCTATCACTCCATCGCGCTGCTGTTGCCCGACGCCACC
>JANYFU010000500.1 GCA_025359665.1 Caulobacteraceae bacterium | reverse complement strand
AGCATTTCCATGCGCTTGTAGAAGCAGAAAGCGATGATCGCCTCGATCAGCGCCCCCTTGGTCGCATAGTGATGCAGCATCGCGCCCCGCGAGATGTCGGCGGTCTCGGCGATCAGTTGGGTGGTGGTTCGCGCATAGCCGTGGTTCGCCAGGCAGTCGATGGCCGCCTCGAGAATGCTGACCCGGGTCTGCGCACTCTTGCGTTGTTGCCAACGGGGGCCGTCTGGTCCCAGACCTTCTGGCTGGAATTTAGCGAGCAGCACGTCGAAATTGTCCATGGTCTCTACCTTATCGGCGCGCGGCGGTGGCGGTTCCATCGGCTGGATTCTCCGGACCTAAACGTTGAGGACCGTGTGCGACAGGATGTTGCGGCGAATTCCGATCGAACCCCTAAAGATGGTCGAAGCCCAGGCATTTGGATACTGAACCGCGTCAGCCAAGGTATTTACCGTAGGACCCTAACAACCGAATTCGATGTTCAGCGCCAGCACGCCGCGAAGCAGGATGTTGGGGCTGTAGCGGATGGTGTCTTGACCCTCGGCGAAACGAGGATTTTTCAACCGGTCGAGGATGACGCCAAAGGCGGTGACCATCTCCTTGCGCGCCAGTTGCGCTCCGATACAGGTGTGAATGCCGGCGCCGAAGGCCAGATGGTCGCGCGCGTCGGGGCGGCCCGGATCGAAAGCGGCGGGGTGCGCGAAACGCTTGTCGTCGCGATTGCCCGAGCCATAGCGGACAAGGATCATCTCACCCGCGCGCACGGGAAAGCCGCCGATCTCCGCATCCCGGGTGGCGACGCGCCACATGTTGTTGGTGGGGCTGAGAAGTCGCAGGGTCTCTTCCACGAACCCGGGGATCAGGTCGCGGTCGGCAAGCACCCGCGCCAGAAGCGCGGGATCCGCGATCAGATAGTAGAGCCCGGTGGTCAGGGTGTGGGCGGTGGTTTCGTTGCCCGCCACCAGCAGCTGCTGGATGATCGACAGCAACTCCGAATAGTCCATCGTCCGTGGATCGCCCTCCTCGGCCAGGGTGGCGTGAACCAGATCGGAGATCACATCCTCGCTTGGATGGGTGCGCTTGGCCTCGATGATTTCAATGAAGTAGCGCTGGAACTCGTTGATCCGGCGCGAGGCTTCAAGTCGGGCCTCGCGGTCGGACACGCCGCCAAGCTGCACCACGAAGGCGTCGGACCAGCGATGGAACAGGTCCATGTCGCTCCGGGGCGCGCCCAGCGAGTCGGCGATGACGATCATCGGCAGCTGGTTGGCGAAGGCGGCTTTGAACTCGCACCGACCGGCGGCGATAAAACCGTCGATCAGCTCATTGGCGACCTTGGCGACATAGGCCCCCATTTCCTCGACCCGCTTATGGGTGAACGCCTTCATGGCCAGTTTGCGGAAGCGGGTGTGAACTGGCGGATCGGCGGTGAGCATGGTGTTTGCCACCTGGATGCCCTCGCTCAATACCTGGGCCTCTTCGGCGTCCATCTGGCCGCCAGAGCCGCGCATCAGGCCTCCGAAATTGTTGGAAAACACCATGGGTTGGCGGTTCACTTCCATGATCAGGTCATAGGTGGCGACCGATACGATCCCAGTCTTGGGGTCGCGGAAGACCGGAGCCTCGCATCGCAGGCGCTCATAGTAGATGTGAGGGTCCTGCAAAACGTCCGGGTCGAACAAACCGACATCGGCAAGCGGGCAGCGGGCAAGATCCAGCTTCGGGGCCGTCGCGGTGTCATCGTGGGCCATGGGAACGCTCCTTCGCGATAAATCTAAGCTAGAAATCCGCCATCGACCGGCAGGTCGGCTCCGGTGATGAAGCCGGCCTCATCCGAGGCCAGGAAGACGATCGCGGCGGCGGCCTCTTCCGGGCGCCCCAGGCGTTTCATCGGATGGACCTGGGCGAAGTTGCCGATCACCTGCTCGCGCGTGGCGCCCGCTGCTTCGCCGGCGGCGATATAGCCTTCGACCATTTCGGTATGAATGGCTCCGGGCAACACGGCATTGACCCGGATGTCATAACCCTGCTCGGCGCAATGCAGAGCCACCGACCGGGTCAGCATCCTCACCGCGCCCTTGGACGCCGAGTAGGACGGAAAGATCGCGCCGCTCTTGGCCCCCAAAGTCGATGCGAGATTGACAATGGCGCCGCCCCGGCCAGCCTTCAGGGCTTCAACCCCGATTTTGCAGCCCAGAAATGTACCGTCCAGGTTGATCGCCAGGGTCCGGTGAAACCCTTCGAGCGTTTCATCCTCGATGTTGGCCGGAATGGAGACACCGGCGGAATTCACCACGGTGGTGACGGCCCCGAATAGCGCCTGAACCGCTTCCACCGCTTCGCGCCAGCTGGCCTCATTGGTAACGTCCAGGTGAACAAACAGCGCCCGATCGCCCAAGGACCCCGCGAGGGATTGCCCCTTGTCAGTCTGGATATCGCCAATCGCCACCCGGGCGCCGCGCTCGGCAAACAATCTGGCCGTGGCCGCGCCGATGCCGCTGGCCGCGCCCGAGATCAACACCACCTTGCCGGCCAGTCGATCACCGTCAGCCATGGACCTCTCTCCCTTACCCGGTCGGGCGCCGTGACCGCGCTTACCACCGACCATAAATGACTGCGCCTGCTCTTAACAATCACCAACGACTTTTTTCACGCGCAATCATAAACCGCCTAGACCGACTTAAACCATCAGACTTGACTTTTCTTCGGGCGCCGCCATTTTCGCCTCGAATGTGCCCGTGCGTCAGACGCGGGTCCGCCCAGGGAGGATCTCGACCCATGTCATCACACTCACGCCTGCGTTTCGCGCTGCTTGCCGGCTCGGCGATCTCCTTGATCGGCGCCATGCCCGCACTGGCCGCCGATGAAGCGGGGGCCACCGCGGCTACGGAAGCCCCATCTGAAACGGTGGTGGTCACTGCCCGCCGGTCCAGCGAAAAACTCCAGGAGGTTCCAATCGCGGTCACCGCGGTCACCGCACGGCAGTTGGAGACCCTCAAGCCGAGAACCATCGAAGACCTCAGCGGCATCGCCCCTAACGTTGATATTGGTCGCGTAGGCGCGGGCGCCGGCGCCTCCGCCATCTATATTCGCGGCCTGGGGTACTCGGATATCGAAAAGGGTCAGAATCCCGCGGTTGGGCTGCTGATCGATGATGTGGTGATCGGCACCAACACAGCTCAGCTGGTCGACTCCTTCGACATCAGCCAAGTGGAAATCGACCGAGGGCCGCAGGGTATATTCTATGGCAAGAACACCACCGCGGGCGCGGTTAGCATTCACCGCTCCAAGCCCACCCATGCCTGGGGCGCCAGCTTTGATCTTGGCTACGGAGACTATGGCCAGAACGCAGAAAAGGTCATCCTCAACGCCCCGATCGGGACCACGGCGGGCTTGAAACTCGGCTTTTCGCACCGTTCGCGCGACGGGTTCCTGCAGAATCTCTACACGGGCAAGAGCTATGGCCGCGACGAGCTCTCCACCGGCACGATCGCCCTGGATTGGAACGTCACCAAGGATTTCCACGCTCTGGCGACAGCCGACTTCACCCATCAGGACGGCGAAGGCACGCCGGTGGCGCTCGGCGATCCGCTCGCGGCCAAGGTCTATTCCTTCCTGGGTGCGGTCATTCCCGGCCTCGCCTACAACCAGTATGGGTCGCCCTATATTCCCGGTGTCACCGTTCCTCTGGGGCCGCATCAAGTGGCGAGCGATTTCCCCGACCGCAACCTGCTGACCCAACAACGCTACAGCCTCAATCTCGAATACAATTCGCCGATCGGTCAGTTCGTCTCGATCACCGCCTTCATCAAGCAGAACGATGACGCAGAGCAGGATTTTGATGGCAGCTGCGGTGTGTCAAAATTGGGAGGCCACGCCTGTCCGGTGCTGGCCAACCCGATCCTCGGCTTCCTGCATACGTCGCGGCCTCAGAAATATGATCAGTTCACCGAGGAGGCGCGCTTCACTCATGAGTTCGGCTCCATCGCCAAGGTAATGACAGGTGTCTACTACTTCCACCACGACATATCGGCCGTACAATTGACCCGAACCAATGTCCCCGGTGTTCCTGTCACATCGCCGATCACCAATCAGATTTCAGGTGAAGCCAATCACAGCGTGTCGGTGTTTGGAAACCTCGACGTCAACCCGACCAGCCGCCTGAAACTATCGGCTGGCTTGCGCTACATTGATGAATCAACGACCTTCCACAATGCCTTCAACATCATCTTCCCCCCGGGCACGAGTACGCCCCAGGCGGCGTTTGGCGGCTCAAGCTCGTGGAGCAGGGTAATCACCCGATTTTCCGCGGACTACAAAATCACCGACAAAAATCTGATCTACGCCAGCCGGTCGGAAGGTTTTCGGTCCGGTGGGTTCTCGCCACGTAGCACTCTGTCTGAATCCCGGGTCGGCAACAGCAATTATTCGCCCGGCGCGAATTATTCAACCTTCAACCCGGAAACCGACATCTCCTATGAGATCGGCCTCAAAAATACATTCTTCGACAGTCAACTGACCTTGAATGTAGATGGGTTCTGGAACTTCGACTCAAACCACCAGGCCAGTCAGGTCGTCACCACGACGGGAGATGGTCCGGGCACCAACACCTATATCGTCAATATCCCCAAAGTGGAGATCAAGGGCGCCGAGATAGAGATTGTCTATCGCCCCGATCAGATCCGCGGACTGACGCTGATTGCCAACGGCGGCTATCAGGACGCCAATATCACCAATGGCAAGATTCCCGGGGTTGAGGCGCCCATCGGACCCGGCGGCGCCGCCGGAGCGCCGGGTTCGGTCTCCGATCTGACCGGGACGCCGCTTGAACGCGTCGCCAAGACGAACTTCAGCCTACGGGCGGATTATACGAGGGACCTGGGGCCCGGTGTTGTCGATTTCAACATCGGCTATCGCTGGACCGACAAATATCTGTTCACCACGCTGGCGGGTCAGGGCGACTATCAACCTTCGTTCGGCCTGCTGGATATTTCGGCATCCTACGCCTGGAAGCAATACAAATTGACAGTGTCGGCGAAGAATGTGACCGACCAAGTCTATCGCAGCAATTCTCTCCCGGTGGTTTTCTTCCAGGGCTGGGCCGATCCGGCCACGGTGTTCGTGGAGCTACAGGCGAAATTCTAAGGTAAGAGCGCTTCCATTCTCGAACGGGAATGGAAGCGCTTAAGGATAAAACCAGCGATTGAGACTTAAACCATCGCACTTGACTTTTATGGCCCGAAAACCAATCAATGAGGCGGTTGCTTGAGCCGCTGAACGCGGGCGCGGCGGCGTTGCGGACCAAGATGAGGGAGGCCGGTCGATGATTGAAAAGCCCGCCGCCTTCCATCATCTGGCCAGGATCATGGGCGCCCCGTCTGCGCTGGAAGCGGCCATAGTGGCGGCTCTCGGCGTCAACGGAATCGCGATGGTGTCCGGATCGGACGATGCTCAACAGCCGGATGTCCTGGTTTTTGTCGCCAAGGCCGGCGACGCCACAACCCTGGCGTCCACCTCCGCCGAGGACCTTTCCGGCGGCTTGGGGGGCGAGTTGAAAGCCGCCTATTTCGCGCTCAGGACCAGCGTCACCGCCATGCGCGCCAACGGCCATGGCGGGTCGGCTGTGTTGGTCGCTCCTCCCTCCGACGGCCACCGGTCTTTCGACGCCCTCCGCCAGGGCCTTAGGCTTCTGACCAAGTCCGCCGCCCTGGAGTTGGGGCCAGAGGGGATAAGGGTTAACATCGTGCTGCCTGGGTCGGGCGAG
>JANYFU010000477.1 GCA_025359665.1 Caulobacteraceae bacterium | reverse complement strand
GTTCCACAGCCGTTCCAGCAGTTGTGAGAGGCCGGCGATGTCGCTCTGGGACACGCCCTGGCCGGCGTCCACGCGCGCAACGGGCGCGGTTTCGGCGCGGGCCGGACCTTTGGCGCCCGAGGCCGGTCTTGGGGGAGAGGGCTTCGTGGTCTTGGCGATATTGGCGGCCAGGGCGTCGAGACTGAAGGCGGCCTTGCTGGGCTGGCGGCTGGGTGTCGGCTTTGGCGGTGTCTTTTCAGGGATGGGTCTGAGTTCGGGCTTCGGGGTGACCGTCTTGACGGGTGTGGGCTCGGGCGTGGGCGGAGCGGGCGTCGGGGCCGCTTTGGGCGGCGGAGGCGGGGGGGGCTTGGCTTGCGGAACTGGCGTCTCGGTCTGGGCGGCCTGGGTCACGGGCGCGGCCTCGGCCGGGCGGGAGTCGGTGGTCGGGGCGCTGGAGACGATGGTGATCGGCACGGCCGTTCCCATCGGCGTAAAGTTCGGACGCGCCACATAGGTGGCGATCAGGAACAGGCCGATGTGCAGCGCCGCCGCGGCCAGCAGCGCCGGCGCCAGCGAGTTTCGCCGCGGAGGCGTCGGAACCATCATGGCCGGGCCGACGACGCTCCCGTCCTTGAGGTCGCGGCGTCTCTGGGCGCGCCGGACGATGGGCCGCCGGTGTCGGTGATCAGGTTGATGGTGGAAAAGCCCGACTGCGACAGGCTGGCCATCACCTGGGCGACCATGGCGTAGGGCGCGCGACCGTCGGCACGGACATAGATCGGCTTTGCCGCCGCGTCGCCGGCCATCCGTCGCAGAGTCGGCGAAAGCGAACCGAACGGGGTTTCGGATTCATTGATGAAAATCCGGCCGTCAGCGCGTACCGAGACGGTCAGCGGCTCCTGCTGATCCTGAACGGCCGAGGCCTCGGTCTTGGGCAGCTGCAAGGGTACGCCCACGGTCAGCAGTGGTGCGGAGACCATGAAGATGATCAGTAGCACCAGCATCACATCGACCAGCGGGGTGACGTTGATCTCCGATAGCGCGCCGCGCCGTCCACGGCGGGCGCGGCCGCGACGGCGGCCGGCGGCGAAGGCGTCGTGGGCTCCGAGCGCCACGGGCTATTTCCGCTCGGCCAGGCGGCGCTGGATCGCGGTCACCAGATCGTCGGCGAAGCCCTCCAGGCGGGCGGCGAACTTGCCCGCGTCGGTGGAGAACTTGTTGTAGGCGATATAGGCGGGGATGGCGGCGGCGAGGCCCACGGCGGTGGCGAACAGGGCCTGGGCAATCGAGGGCGCCACCACCGACAGGTTGGTGTTCTTCTGGATGGCGATGGCCTGGAACGCCGTCATGATGCCCCAGACCGTGCCAAACAGGCCGATGAACGGCGATGCGGTGGCCACGATGGCCAGGCTGCCCAGGCCGTCCTCGACCCTTTGGCTCTCCCGGGCGACGGCCGAGTCCAGCACGCGGTCGATACGCTGGACCAGGAACGCCGCCTGGGCGTCCTCATGCCCGGCGATCAGCAGGCCCTTGTTGCGCGCCTCGCGCCATTCGCGCAGAGCGGCCTGAAGCATCCGGGGCAGGGCGTGGCGGGGCGTTTCCCCAGCCTTGGCGGCCACCTCCTCGAGCGACTGGCCCGAGCCGACCTGGTCCTCGAACCGGTCGGCCTCGCGGTTCAGGGCGGTGATGCGGAAGGCCTTGTCGATGATCACCGCCCAGGACCACAGCGAGGCGAACATCAGGCCCACCAGCACACCCTTCACCACCCAGTCGGCCTGAAGGAACAGATGGACCGGCGAGAAGCTGTCGGCCGTGAGCGTGGCGGCGGATTCCATGTCGATCCTTCGGACTTAAGACGCCGTGTCTGGTAGCAGCAGCGGGTTAAGGCTTTGCAAAAGTTCCGGCGGTGGGCGGCGCGGGCGGCCGTCGGCGCGGATGCACGCCGCTTCGACATCGGCGGTGGCGATCAGGTCGTCGCCCCGGGTGATGCTCTGGGTGATCCACATCCGGGGACCCTTGATGGTGTCGTAGGTGGTGCGCACCGTCAGAGCGTCGTCGATCCGCGCGGCCTTGCGAAAGGCGATATTCAGCCGGGTGACGACAAAGGCTCCGGGGTCCGGCCGTTCAAGCAGGGCGGCGTGGCTGATCCCGGCCAGGCGCAGGAAGTCGGATCGGCCGCGCTCGAAAAAGCGCACGTAACTGCCGTGATAGACGAGGCCGGTGAAGTCGGTGTCTTCGTAGTAGACCCGGACGGGCAGGCGATGTTCGCGACCTTCGAACCAGCCGGCGGAAGGGCCATCGGTCATTCGATCGGCACGCCAAGCGCGATCATGGCCCGATCGAACAGGCCGTCGCGCACCGCCTGGCGCCAGCGCCGGAAGGCGTAGTGGGCCAGGGCGACGACCGCCAGCGCGGCCATGAACACCGGTGCGCCCGCCGTGATCTTGGCCCGCGCCGCCGGCGGCATGTGTCCGGTCAGCCACGACGACGCCACGGCGACACCGATCGCCACCGCGCCGCCATAGATCCAAAGATCGATCTCGTCCCAGCGGCTCGGGTCGAACCGGCATTGGACCCTGGCGTCCGCTTCCTGGTCGGTGACCGTGAGGCGCAGCGTCGCCGCGGGCGGGCGAAGCCAGGCGCGCGGGCGAAGCCAGGCGGAAGCGCCATCGATGGCTCCGGTCACGCCCGGCCCCTCCATTAGCGCGCTCAGCCGGTTCAAGGCTTCGGCGGCCGGCAGGGTCGATTGAAAGACGCGCGGCAAGGTGCCGATATGTGGGCGCCGGCTCCAGACGGGCATGGCGGACGCGGTGGCCATCAGGCCGATTCCTCGTCGAACAGCCCCGGCTGTCCGGGCGGCGCGATGGGCGGTGTCAGGCCCAGGTGTGACCAGGCCTTGCCGCAGGCCAGGCGTCCACGCGGCGTGCGTTGAATGAATCCCTGCTGCATCAGAAACGGCTCGATCACATCCTCCACCGAATCCCGGGCCTCGGCGATGGCATAGGCCAGGGTCTCCACCCCGGCCGGGCCGCCACCATAGTTGTGGATCAAGGCGGCGAGATAGCGGCGATCGAGGGAATCCAGGCCCGCGGCGTCGACTTCCAGCCGCGCCAGGCCCCGGGCCGCGCAGGGGCGGTCGATTACCGCCGCGCCCTCGGCGGCGGCGAAGTCGCGCACCCGGCGCAGCAGGCGGCCGGCCACGCGAGGGGTGCCCCTGGCCCGGCCGGCGATCTCGGCGGCGCCGTCGGCGGCGAGGTCGAGGCCCATCTTGCGGCCGGCCTGGGCCAGAACCCGTTGAAGCTCCTCCGGTGTGTAGAATTCCAGCCGGATCGGGATGCCGAAGCGGTCGCGCAGCGGCGTGGCCAGCAGGCCGGCGCGGGTGGTGGCGGCGACCAGGGTGAAGGGCGCCAGGTCGATGCGGATCGAGCGGGCCGACGGACCCTCGCCGATCATCAGGTCGAGGGCGTGATCCTCCATGGCCGGATAGAGGATTTCCTCCACATTGGCGGGCAGTCGGTGGATCTCGTCGATGAACAGCACGTCGTTGGGTTCGAGATTGGTCAGGATCGCGGCGAGGTCTCCGGCCTTGGCCAGCACCGGACCGGAGGTGGCGCGGAAATTCACCCCTAGCTCCCGGGCGACAATCTGGGCCAGGGTGGTCTTGCCCAGGCCCGGCGGGCCGAACAGCAGCACGTGATCGAGCGCCTCGCCCCGGCCCCGCGCCGCGTCGATGAAGATGCGCAGATTGGCCTTGGATTGTTCCTGGCCGACAAACTCGGCCAGTGTTTGCGGACGCAGTGCTTTGTCGGTCGCCTCCAGCGGCGCGGCGTCGCCGGACACCAGCCGCGTCACCGGCCCAGTTCCTGTAGCGCCGCCTTGATCAGGGCCGTCTCGGCGGCGGCGTCACCTAGGCGCAGCAAGGCCTGATCCACGACGCGACGCGCGGTGATCTCGGCGACGCCCAGCCCCATCAGGGCGGCGACGGCTTCACCGGCGGCGGTGGCGACCGGCGGCGTGGCGGCGGGTCCGCTTTGCAGGCCGGCGACGACCCCCTCGGCGATCGGCTTGTCCTTGAGTTCGACGATGATCCGCAGGGCCAGTTTCGGCCCGACGCCATTGGCCCGGGCGACGGCGGCCTTGTCCTCGCGCGCCACGGCGGCGGCGAGCTCCCTGGGCGGCAGCACATCGAGCACGCCCAGCGCCGCCTTCGGCCCGACCCCCTGGATCGCTTGCAGCATCACGAAGGCGCGGCGCTCCTCGCGCGTCAGGAAGCCGTAGAGGCGGGGGCCGGCGGCCTCCGACCACTGGGTCTCGACATGCAGCAACGCCTCGTCGCCCGGCGCCGGCAGGCGGCCGAGGGTGCGCGATCCGCAGCGCACCACATAGCCGACCCCGCCCACGTCGATCAGGGCGTCCTCCTCGGCCAGCTCGGCCACTACCCCGCGCAGGCGTCCGATCACGCGGCGCTCTCCAGCCGGCGGCGGGCTGTGCGGGCATGGGCGTGGGCGATGGCCACGGCCAGGGCGTCGGCCGCGTCGGCGGTCGGTGCGCCGGCGGTGGGCAGCAGGCGGGCGATCATGAAGGCCACCTGGGTCTTGTCGGCGCCGCCGGTGCCGACCACCGCCTTCTTGACCACCTTGGCCGCGTATTCAGCCACGATCAGCCCGGCGCGGGCCGGAGCGATCATCACCGCCGCCCGGGCGTGGCCGAGCTTCAGGGTGGATGCGCCGTTGGCGGTCATGAAGGTCTCCTCCACCGCCGCCTCATGCGGCCCGTGCAGGGCGATGATGTCGGTGACGCCCTCGAACAGGGTCAGCAGCCGTTGGGCCAGGGGCAGGGTGTCATTGGGGGCGATGACGCCGTGAGCGATGTGGATCAGCCGCGCGCCGTCGATGGCCACCACCCCCCAACCGGTGCGGCGCAGGCCAGGATCAAGCCCGAGAATGCGAATCGCGTTCGTCATGTGTTCCGCCACCATCGCCGAAGAGGGGCGGGAGGGGAAGCCGGGGAACCGCGGAGCCCGGCAGCGGGATTGTCATGGGCGCGATCTTCCCGCATGTGCGGCGCGTGGAGCAAGCCACGTCACGCAAGAGGGAGGAAGCAGGATGTTTTCGCATATCATGATCGGGACCAACGATCTGGACAAAGCCAAGTCGTTCTATGATGCGCTGCTGGGCACGATGGGCGTTCCGGCGGCGATGGTCGATGGCCACCGCATTTTCTACATGACCCCAACCGGCATCTTTTCGGTCTCGAAGCCGATCAACGGCGAGCCCGCCACCGCGCCCAACGGCGGAACCATCGGCTTCGCCGCCAGCTCGCCCGAGGTGGCCGACGCGTGGCACGCGGCCGGCGTCGCCAATGGCGGCACGACCTGTGAAGAGCCTCCCGGCGTGCGCGAAGGCGGCATGGGCAAGATGTATCTGGCCTATCTGCGCGACCCGGACGGCAACAAGCTGTGCGCATTGCACCGCATGGGCTGAGGCGGCGCGACGCGCTTCGCGGCGGCCGGCCTGACAAGGCCGGTCGTTGCGGGGCGGCGTGGTAATGGTCTGGCGGCGTTGGCCACGTTGAAAGCGATGACCACAGTGATACAAGCCTTCGATGGCAGATATTGATCCCTCACTCTTCGAAAACGTTGACGAAGTGGAGGAAGAACGCGCCCTTGCTGAAGCCGAGGCCGCCTATGCGGCTGGCCGGGTCATAAGCCACGAGGCCATGATGGAGTGGCTGGCTTCCTGGGGCGGACCTGACGAATTGCCCCCGCCGCTGACCGGCGCCTGATCACCCATCCATGGCCGTTGTAATCTGGACCGAGCCCGCACGCCGGGATCTTGAAGGTATTCGAAACTACATTGGCGAGTTCAGCCCCCTTGCGGCGTCTCGTTTTGCCGAACGGCTTCGCTCGGCGGCGGAGAGTCTCCGTCAAAACCCCGCCCGTGGCCGGCCTACGGAGCACGACGGCCGGGTTGAGATTACTGTTCAGTGTTACGTCCGCTTTTGACGTATCGGTGGGTCAAATACCTCTCCGGCAACCCGCAGCGAGGTGAACCAAGACCGTGTCCGTTCCTGAACCCTTCATAGGCCTCTATTGGGGTAAGGCGCGTCCGGCGACCGAGGGACCTACATGGCATCCCCTAGCTTATCATTGTCTGGATGTGGCCGCCGCCATGGCGGCGATGCTGGATATAAGGCCAGCATGGCTTGTGTCCATCGCGCGGCAGTCCGGCCTGACGGTCGATGAGACCCGAAAGCGGCTGATCCTGGTGGCGGCGTTCCACGATCTCGGCAAATTCGCCGAGAACTTCCAATGGAAGGCGCCGGAGGTGTTCGCGACGCTACAACCCGACGCCGACACCCGCCTGACTAACTCGCGCGGCCATGGCGATGTCGGTCACCTGTTCTGGGATCGGTTTTGCGACGAACGAGAGGACGCCACGCTTGATGCGATCGGCCCCTGGATCATGGCGGCCGTCGCGCACCATGGAGCACCAACGGATGGGGGTTTGGTTCTGGCGGAGGCCATGTCGGCCATCTCCCGAGCCAATGCGGATGCGTTCATCGATACTGTGCTAGCCCTCGTCGGGCGGCCCACGACCAGCCGATGCCTGTCGAAGTCGGAGACTTGGCGAGTCGCCGGACTTGTGATGCTCTCGGATTGGATCGGATCAAACCAGCGCTGGTTTCCCTATCGGGAGCCCTCGGAAGATCTGGAGTTCTACTGGCGCGGCGCCCAGATTCAAGCGGCGCGGGCCGTCGGGGAGGCCGATCTTGGTGAAGCCCTCGCGGCGTTGGAATTCGGGCTTTCCGATCTACTTGGACCCAGCGCTCGACCCTCGCCGCTACAGGCCTGGGCAAGCCAGGAGTCGGTTCCCGCCGAACCCACGCTTTACCTGATCGAAGACCTCACCGGTTCGGGCAAGACCGAGGCCGCGCTCATTCTGGCGCACCGGCTAATCGCGGCGGGACAGGCTGAGGGAATCTATTGGGCGCTCCCCACCATGGCGACCGCCAACGGGCTCTATCGTCGCCTTGAGGGACGCTACCAAGCCTTGTTCGCGAAAGACAGTGTGAGACCATCGCTGGTCCTGGCTCACAGCAGTCGCGATCTCAACATGCCCTTCCAGCTCTCGATCGGCGAAGGTTTCGATGTCCGTCACAAGGGCGGCGAGGGCGAACAAGACCTGAGCGCCGAAGCGCATTGCGCGGCATTCATCGCCGAGGATCGTAAAAAGACCTTCCTGGCCCAGGTTGGCGTCGGCACCCTCGATCAAGCTCTTTTGGCGGTTCTACCAGTCCGCCACCAAGCCCTTCGCCTAGCCACGCTCTCCAGGCGGGTTCTGGTTATCGACG